>JBEGOE010000447.1:0-5530 GCA_041182165.1 Actinomycetota bacterium | reverse complement strand
CCGCACCGGCGACGCGCCGTTGCGGACCCCGCCGCTCATGCACCTGACACCGCCCGAGCTCGGGCGGCGGCTGCTCGAGTCGGCCGACGGCGAGACCGTCACTGGCATCGGGGCGCGGCGCGTCGCCGGGCACGTCGCTGCGGGGCTTCGCATCGTGCCGACCGACCCCACCGCCACCATCGACGCCGTCGACCTCTGGGCCGACCCCGACACGGGCGTGGTCCTCGCGGTGCACATCGACACGGGCGGCACGGCGCCGGTCATCGAGAGCTCGTTCGTCGAGGTGCACCTGCGCTCCCCGTCCGGCGCCACCATGCAGTTCGACCCGACGCAGGTCGACGCGCTCCCCCTGCTGGCCACGACGGTCGACCCGATCGAGACGGCGGCGGGGCTCTCGTTCGTCGAACTGCCCGGCAGCCTGGGCGGGCTCCCCCGCCGCAACGACCCGGACGCCGGACTCGCCACCTACGGCGACGGGCTCACGACCGTGTCGCTGCTCGTGGTGCCGCAGGGCGCGCTCGGTCGTCGGATCAGCAGGCTGCCGCGTGCCGAGCGGCCCTGGGGTGGCGAGGCGGCGCTCATCGAGACATCACTGGTGAACATCGAGATCGTCCAGGTGGCCGGGTTCGAGGTGGTGCTCGCCGGCACCGTCACGGTGGCCGAGCTCGACCGCATCGCCGGCGAGCTCGTGTCGAGCGGAGGTGTCCTGTGAACACCGATGACGTGGTCCGAACCCATGGCCTCACCAAGCAGTTCGCCGGCGGGCTGCTGGCCGTCGACGGCATCGACCTGCAGGTGCGTCAGGGCGACCTGTTCGGCTTCCTCGGCCCGAATGGCGCCGGTAAGACGACCACCATCCGCATGCTCCTCGGCCTCACCCGACCGACGTCGGGGTCGATCGAGGTGCTCGGCCACGACGTGCCCCGCCACGCCCACGACGCGCTGCAGGGCGTCGGTGCGATGGTGGAGGGTCCGGCCTTCTACCCGTACCTGTCCGGCACGCGGAACCTGATCATCTTCGACGGCGCCGGCGCCGGCGGCCCTCGCCGAACCCGCAAGGAACGGGTGCACGAGGTGATCGAGCGCGTGGGGCTCGCCGACGTGGGTGACCGTCCGGTGAAGGCGTACTCACTCGGCATGCGGCAGCGGCTCGGCCTCGCGTCTGCGTTGCTGCGCACACCGCGGCTGCTCATCCTCGACGAGCCCACCAACGGCCTCGACGCGCAGGGCATCCACGAGCTGCGGACGATGTTCGTCGAGCTCGTCCGCGAAGGGACCACGATCATGCTGTCGTCACACCTGCTGGCCGAGGTCGAGCTGATCTGCACGCGCGCTGCGATGATGTCGTCGGGGCGCATCGTGGCGCAGGCCGACGTCGCCGAGCTGCTCGCCCCCACCGGCTGGGTCCGCATCACGACACCCGACATCGAGCGCGCGCTGCGCACGCTGCAGGACGGCCCCTTCGGCTACCAGCAGGTCGCCCCCGACCTCGTGCGTGTCAACATGGGCGACCGGCCACCCGAACTGCTGAACCGGGCGTTCGTGCAGTCCGACATCAGAGTGCGCGAGCTCGTCGTGGAACGGCCGACCCTCGAGGACGTGTTCCTCGAGCGCACCGGTCACGGAGACATCCGATGATCGTCGTCGAGCTCAGCAAGCTGCTGCGCCGCCCGCGCACCTGGGTCACCATCGCGCTGCTGTCCGGCCTGCCGGTCATCGTCGGGATCTTCGTGAAGACGAGCGGACTCGCCCCGGCGCCCGGCGAGGGGCCGGCCTTGCTGAGCGAAGTCCTCACCAACGGGTTGCTGTTCCCTGCCGCCGCGCTGGCCATCGTGCTGCCGCTGTTCCTGCCGATCGCGGTGTCGGTGATCGGCGGCGACAGCATCGCCGGCGAGGCGGCCAACGGCACCCTCCGCTACCTCCTCACCCGGCCCGTCGGCCGCAGCCGCCTGCTCGTCGCGAAGCTGGCCGCGATCGTGACGTTCATCTTCCTCGCCGTCATCGTGGTGGCACTGGTGGCGCTCGCCGCCGGCGTCGTGCTGTTCGGCATCAGGCCGCTGTCGACGATCTCGGCCACCGAGCTGAGCCCGCTCGAGACGTTCGTGCGCACTGTGCTGGCCATCACCTACATCGGCTGGTCGATGCTGGGGCTCGGAGCGATCGCCTTGTTCGCGTCGACCCGCACCGACTCGCCGCTTGCCGCCTCGCTCGCAACGCTCGCGGCCTTCGTCGGGTCACAGGTGCTCGACCTCATCGATGCGACGAAGTCGGTCCAGCCGTTCCTGCCGACGCACTATTGGTTGAAGTTCGTCGATTTCTACCGAGACCCGATCCTGTGGCGCGACGTCAACGAGGGCATCGTGCTCCAACTCGTGTACGTGGTCGTCTTCCTCGGCGCGGCCTGGGCCAACTTCACGACCAAGGACATCACGAGCTGACGGGCCGCCCGTCGTTCACGTCGACCACCACGGCGGCGTGATCGCTGGGGTGCACGCCGCCCACCGCATGGGTGCCGGCCAGGCGTGCGGCCACCGGGTTGCCGAGCGGCTTGGGCCGCGGCCAACTGACGAACACGTAGTCGAGGCGGCGGTTCGGCCACGCCGTGGTGCCCTGGTACGGGTTGTCGTCGCGCCACGTGATGCCCGGCCCGGCGCCGACGTGCTCCCAACAGTCGCTCAGCACGAGGTTCGGTCTCGGGGCCGCCCGGCGGCCGGTGAGCAGGCGGATCTCGTCGCTGTCGGGCGCGGCGTTGAAGTCGCCACCCACGAGTACCGGCGGCTCGGTGTCGGGGTCGCCGCGGATCTCGTCGACGATGCGCAGGATCTCGCGGCACTGGACCTCGCGCAGGGCAGACTCGTCGAACCGGTACGCGAGATGGGTGCAGAGCAGCGGCCACGACCGCTCCCCCACCTGGGCCCGTGCCGTCAGCACCCGCCGGTGGCCGGGGGTGCCATCGCCGGCGGGCAGCGGATGACTGACGATGTCGGTGAGCGGCCAGCGGCTGACGATCGCGTTGTGGAAGCCCGGACGCTCGCCGCGCTGGTCGGCGAACGGGTCATCGGTGAGCGCAACCTCGTGCGCTGCGTCGTCACCCTGTGCCATGGCGGCAGCGAGCCGGTGCGCCGACGACTCGCCGACATGACTCCACACCTCCTGCAGGAACAGCACGTCGGGCGCCTCGGCCCGGACCACCGCCTCGATGGCCCGCTCACGCTCTTCCCACGGACCGAATCGCCACCACAGGTTCCAGGTCATGATCCGCATCGGAGGAACACTGGCACACGTTCGCCGGTGTCCGCCGCGGCGGCCGGCGCATTGTGTGCGGGGCCGGGGCCAGAGACCCCGCTGTGGTCAGGGAGGCCCGAGGAGCGAGTCGACCCGGCGGAAGTACTTGCGGGCATAGGCCAGGAGCTCACGATCGCTCGGGTGGTCGAGCGTCTCGACACCCACCACCCGCTTCCGGAGAGTCGGGTGCTTCTTCTCGACGTGCTTCAGGAACGATGTCTTTGCGTTACCGGGGCCGGCCACCACGATCTCGACGCTGTCCCCCAGTGCGGTGACCACCGCGTCGAAGAGCTCGAGATCCTCTGGTGCCTTGCCGGATCCCATCGGCCCGGACTTGCGGTGCAGCTTGCGGGGCTCACCGGATCCGACCTTCACCACGTGCTGGTCGTCGATCGAGAAATCGATGACGGTCGCATGCTGATGGTCCATCCAGACGATTGCGTGCTTGTACGACATCGCTCCACCTCGTTCTCGTGTCAGGTGTCTCTCGCCCGGCGTCCCTCACCGGCGCTGTCACCGTACGCAGGTGTCTCGGAGCGGCGACACGGGCCGAGGTCCCGACGTGGCCGGACCTTCGACCCCCCGGCGCTGGGTGGCATCGGTCGAACGTCCACGTTGGATCGCACCGCCTCCATACGGTTGGCTGACGGGATGACCGACATCCTCGACGAACTCGATGCCTGGCTCGACGCCAACTGGAACCCGGATCTCACGGTCGCCCAGTGGTGGGAGCGACTCGGAACAGCCGGGTGGGCAGCCCCGATGCTGCCGGTGAACGCCTACGGCAAGGCGCTCAGCCGCAATGAGGCGATCGCCGTCGGCAACGCGATCTCGGCCAAGGGCGCACTCGGCGCACCGGGCGGGCTGGGCATGCTGCTCGCCGCCCCCAGCATCGCGACCCATGGCACCCAGGAGCAGATCGACCGCTTCGTCCGGCCGATCGTCACGGGCGCGCAGGCGTGGTGCCAGCTGTTCAGCGAGCCAGGTGCGGGTTCCGACCTCGCCGGCCTCGGCACCAAGGCGGTGCAGGACGGCGAGGAGTGGGTCATCACCGGCCAGAAGGTCTGGACCTCGAGCGGCCACATCGCCGACATGGGCATGCTGATCGCACGGACGGCGCCCGACGTCCCGAAGCACCAGGGCATCACCTGGTTCGCGTTCGACATGCACCAGCCGGGCACCGTCGAGATCCGCCCGCTGCGCGAGATGACCGGACGCGCCCTGTTCAACGAGGTGTTCATGACCGAGGCCCGCGTCGGCGACGACGCCGTCATCGGTGGCGTGAACCACGGCTGGGCGGTCGCCAACACCACGCTCGCGTTCGAGCGCAGCGGGCTCGGCGCAGGCGCTGGTGGCGCCGCCGCACTTGCGAACCCGGGCACCGTCGCCGGTGACCTCGGCAAACGGGCCGGCGACTTCGTGGTGAAGGCCCGCACCCCGGGCGCCGGTGGCGGCGGGGCCATGACAGCGGGCGCACAGCGGCTGTTCCTCGAGATGGCCAAGGCGAACGGCGCGATCGCCGACCCCACGGTGCGCCAGTCGCTGATGAAGCTGCACACGCTCGGCGAGATCGGCCGCTACACGACCCTGCGCCTGAAGGCGGAGAAAGCGGCGGGGCGCGACATCCCCGGTGCCGGCAACATCGCCAAGCTGTCGATGAGCGAGATCGTGCGCCAGTCGCGCGACCTCGGTCTGCGCATCGCCGGTGCGGCCGGCACGCTGCACGCCTACGACTCGGCACACCGCCGTGCCCTCGACGAGGCCACCGGGCAGCCGATGCTCGGGCATCTCACCGAGATGGCGCTGTTCGCCCAGGCACCGCCCATCTACGGCGGCACCGATCAGGTGCAGAAGAACATCATCGGCGAGCGAGCGCTCGGCCTGCCGAAGGAACCGAGCAACGACCGCACCATGGCCTGGAGCGAACTGCCGAAGAACGGCTGACGCGCCCGAACAGCGGTAGGGCGCTCGGGTCAGGTGGTGATCGCCACCTTCACGGCCTCGAGCGCGGCGAGGTGCTGGTCGACGGTCGTGAACGGAGCCTCGACGGCCCCGAGCATGCGGTTCGCCATCGTGCTGATCGCGAGGTGCGTTCCACCTGCGGCACGCCAGTCGGCGGCATCCTGCACCGCCGTGTCGAAGCCCTTGCCCGTGTGAAGGATGGCTCCGGACGGGAACGCGTCGGCGTCGCGGCCCGCTTCGGCCAGCAACTCGCGCAGCCGCTGGTGCGCGGCCACGATGCGGG
>JBEGOE010000446.1:0-3131 GCA_041182165.1 Actinomycetota bacterium | reverse complement strand
GCCTCGCCGCGCATCAACTCCCACGCGTCGCCCTCGCTCGGCACGTACTCGATGAGGGTGGCGATCGTGGTGGCTGCGCCAGTGCCGGTGGCGCAGTGCTCCAACGTGCCGAGCAACGCCGGCGAGTGGGTGAATCCCTGCTCCGTCAGGTGGCGCAGGAGCTCGACCTCGGGGTGGACACCGGGTTCGACACGGCGGAGCACCTTCAGCACGGCGCGCTCGCCGATGATCGACGACGAGTTGCTCTGCTCGACGCCGAGCGGTCGGACGGTGCCGGTGTCGAGTTGATGGGGGAGGTGGCGGCCGTCGGCGGGCCGACCGATGAATGTCCCGCTGCTGCCGTTCAGGCGCTCGCCCCGGATGATGGCGCGCACGACGCGCACGGTGAAGCCTGGCTCGACGGATGCATCGACGAGGTGACCGTCGCCCTCGGCGGTGGCGAGCACCGCCGCGTCGCTTTCCCGACGTCCGCTCTCGCGTCGTTCGCCCTCACCGCCGACCCGTCGGAGTGCGACGGGCACGAAGTACCACTGCGGCTCGCCGCTCGCGAAGTCGACCTGGGCGATCACACCGGTGCCGTCCACCTCACCGCTCGTGAGCGGCACGGTGTCGAGCACCGTCGTGTCGGTGATGGGGCGGGAGCGGTCGCCGAACCATCGCTGCCGCACCAGGTAGTCGGGCAGCAGGTCGGCCAATGCGCTCGCAGCGGCCCGGTCGAGACCGCTGCGCAGGTCGCGCACCGCGATGTGCGGCAACGCCTGGCCGGCCGGGGCCCTGCGCTCGCTCATCGGGGGGAGGCGGAGCCAGAAGAAGTCGTGGGGTCCGAGGGTCACCCGGTACGGCGCCTCGCTCACACGCTCGAACCGCGTCTGGCCCATCAGTTCGACCGGTTCGACGCCGGCGTAGCGAGCGAGCGGGATCGTCACCTGTTGCGCGTGTCGCGCCAGGTTGGCGACCACGAGGACGTCGTCGTTGCCGGCCCCCGCCTCGGCTGCGCCGTCGCCGAGGGTACGGATGAACGTGAGCACCTTCGGGTTGTCCGAGTCGATCATCACCATGCGCCCCCGCCCGAACACGATGTGGCGCCGCCGCAGCGCGATGAGCCGTCGCATCCACCACCACAGCGATGCCGGATTGCGGCGTTGCGCCTCGACGTTGATCGCCTCGTAGTGGTGCTGCGGATCGATCACGAGCGGCAGGAACAGCCGTTGCGGGTTGCACTGCGAGAACCCGGCGTTGCGTTCGCTGCTCCACTGCATCGGGGTGCGGACCGCGTCGCGATCGCCCAGGTACACGTTGTCGCCCATGCCGATCTCGTCGCCGTAGTAGACGATGGGCGTGCCGGGTAGCGAGAAGAGCAGGCCGTTCATCAGCTCGACCGTGCGGCGATCGTCCTGCAGCAGCGGGCCGAGTCGCCGGCGGATGCCGAGGTTCACGCGCATGCGTTGGTCGCCGGCGAACCTGCGGTACATGTAGTCGCGCTCCTCGTCGGTCACCATCTCGAGCGTCAGCTCGTCGTGGTTCCGCAGGAACATCGCCCACTGGCAGCTCTCGGGGATGTCGGGGGTCTGCTCGAGGATGTCGACCACCGGCGTGCGGCTCTCCATCTGCACGGCCATGAACAGGCGCGGCATCACGGGGAAGTGGAACGCCATGTGGCACTCGTCGCCGTTGCCGAAGTACGTCACGGCGTCCTCGGGCCACTGGTTCGCCTCCGCCAGCAGCAGCCGATCGGGGAAGTGGCGGTCGACGTGCGCGCGCAGTTCCCGCAGGAACTCGTGGGTCCTCGGGAGGTTCTCGCAGTTCGTGCCGTCCGCTTCGTAGAGGTACGGCACGGCGTCGAGGCGCACGCCGTCGACACCCATGTGGAACCAGCGGTCGAGCGTCGCGAACATCGCCCGCTTCACGTCGACGTTCTCGAAGTTGAGGTCGGGCTGGTGCGAGTAGAAGCGATGCCAGTAGTACTGCTGGGCGATCGGGTCCCACGTCCAGTTCGAGGTCTCGAAGTCCTGGAAGATGATCCGGGCCTCGCTGTAGCGCTCGGGCGTGTCGCTCCACACGTAGTAGTCGCGGTGGCGGCTGCCGGCTGGCGCCCGTCGGGCGCGTTGGAACCACGGGTGAGCGTCCGACGTGTGGTTCATCACGAGCTCGATGATCACGTGGAGCCCGCGGGCGCGGGCGGCCTTCAAGAACCGCCTGAATGCGGGCAGGTCCCCGTACGCGGGGTTGATCGAGCCGTAGTCGGCGATGTCGTAGCCGTCGTCGCGGAGCGGCGACGGGAAGAAGGGGAGCAGCCACACCGTGTCGATGCCGAGGTCCACGAGGTAATCGAGACGGCTGGTCAGCCCGTCGAAGTCGCCCGTGCCGTCGGCGTTCGAGTCGGCGAACGAACGCACGTGCAGCTGGTAGATGACGGCGTCCTTGTACCAGTGGTGGTCGAGCGTCATGGTCATGGCAGCCGGTCGACCTCGTCGTCGGCACGAGCGGGGCGGAGGCGCAGCGCGTGCACCGGGCTCGCCGACGGGTCGAGTCGCACGAACGCGGGGCCGCCCTGGGTGTACCAGTGATCGGTGTCGACCACCACCATCACCGGGTCGTCGCTCCCGTCCCTGTTGCCATCACAGCCGACGTACCCATCCGCCGTCGCCCTGAACCATCACCCTCGGTCGATGCCTGCCGTTCAGGCGCCGAGGATGGACAGAACGGCGTCGACGTCCGCGAGGTCGCGCAGCACCCTGTCGGCGCCCAGCCCGGACAGCTGCTCGTACGAGTAGGTGCCGGTGGCGACGAGCAGGCAGTGCACCCCGTTGGCAGCGGCGCAGTCCGCATCGCGTGGCGTGTCGCCGACGACCCACACCCGTGCCGGATCGACCGAGCGGACGCGCCCGAGCCGTTCGAGGGAGAGACGGACGAGCTCGCTGCGGTCGTGGTGATCGGAGCCGTAGCCGCCGCAGTCGAGTGCGAGGTGGACGTCGATGTCGCCGGCTGCGAGCTTCTGGCGCGCTGCAATCTCGATGTTGCCGGTGACGACCGTTTGGCCGACCTCGAGGGACGCGCAGGTCGACAACAGCGTCGGCCCACCGGGGAGCATGACGAGCGTGGCGCGCAGCTCGTCGGCGAGCGAGCCGTAG
>JBEGOE010000445.1:0-8817 GCA_041182165.1 Actinomycetota bacterium | reverse complement strand
GCCCGGTGCTCACCGTGCACTCGGGCGCCCTCGACGAGCAGGAGATCCGCGATCTCGTCGCGGCTCACCTCACGGACGAACCGTGAGGATGAACGTGTCGGCCGGGTTGGTGGAGCACTCGCCCTCGAAGACGCCGGCCCGTGCGAAGCGGTGGGCGAGGGTGGTGCCGGCGAGCACGTAGAAGGTGCCGACGGTGTGGCCGACGGTGTCGTCGTTGACGATGCGGATCGTCTCGCCGACGCGCACGTCGAGCGAGGTCGGCATGATGCCGGGGTCCTTGCCCCTGGCGATCAGGGCGGCCGTGCCCTCGGGGATGAGGTAGTCGTAGTCGTAGGGGCCCGGCACCGTGGTGACGGGGGTCGCGGTGAGCCGTGAGCTGTCCTCGCTGCAGGCGGCGACGGTGGTGGTGAGCGAGAGGGCGAGGCCTGCGGCCAGGACGAGTGACCGCCTCATGCCGGCGTCCCCTCGGCGAACAGGAACTGCAGGTCGCCGGCGATGTCGGCCGACGACACCCCGAACGGCCACGACAGGCGGACGGCGCCGGTGTCGTCGATCACGTAGACGAAGCCGCTGTGGGCGACCCTCACCACGCCGTCGGCGTCGGTCGACACGCTGTAGCTGACGCCGAACAGGTCGGCGACCTGGCGCAGGAGTTGCGCGTCATCGGTGCGGAGTGCGTGAGCATCGGGAACGAAGCTCTGCACGAAGGGGGTGAGCACCTCGTCGGTGTCGCGGAACGGGTCGACGGTCACCATTGCCAGCGCGACGTCGTCGGCCTGGCTGCCGATCAGCCGGAGGCCGCCACGGATGGCGGCGAGGGTGGTGGGGCAGACATCGGGGCACTGCGTGTATCCGAACGAGACGAGCAGCAACTGACCGGGCTCGGCGCGGAAGACGAACGGCTCGCCCGCGGCCGAGACATCGGGGATCTCGACGGTGTCGACCTGCTGCACACCGCTGGGGCGGTACCCCACGAGTGTGTGCTCGGCCTCGTCGCTCCCGCAGGCGGCGACGCCGGCAGCGAGTGCGGTGACCAGGCATGCGGCGATCAGATGGGAGCGGGCACGCGAACGACTCTTCACACCCCCGAGGGTAAGAACGACGCGAGCGCCTCCCAAGGGACCAACGGCCCAAGGATGTCGTCACGGTCGGCGTCACTGGCGGCGTTGCAGTGGGCGTTACGGCCGGCGTTGGAGGGGGCGTTGTAGTCGGCTGCCGAGTTTGCGCATCGTCGGTTGCAGGGACACGGCGATGCCGCTGGGGTTGGCGATGGCCGTCACGATCATGCCGACGCCGCCGATGACCACGAGGTACCGGTCGATGTCGGTGCCGGACAGGAAGTAGCTGCCGGTGACCGCCAAGACGCCGGCCGGGGCGAGCAGCCCGCCGACGATCGCACCGTTGATCGACGTGATGCCGCCCAGATACGCGAAGGCGAGGTAGGCGAGCGACGCCTGGTAGACGAAGCCCGCCGGTGCGACGTCGTTCTGCTTGAAGCCGAGCATCACGCCGCCGATGCCGGCGATCGCTGCGGCGATGGCGAAGGCGAGCAGCTTGGTGCGCGCCACGTTGATGCCGGCTGCGGCTGCGGCGCGTTCGTTGGCGCGCACGGCCAGGAACCGGCGGCCGGTGCCGTTGCGGCGGAGGTTCGCCACCATCACCGCGCAGGTGGCGAGCACGACGAAGCAGAAGATCGCGAACGCGGGGCTGTCGAGGCGTCCCCTGGGGCTCATCGAGGCGAGGCTGATGCCGAGGAACGTGGCCGGCCGCACGTTGGCGGGTGAGCCGGAGGTGAGGTCCGTCAGCCGGCTGTTCTCGAAGTAGAGGGTCTGCAGCGAGATCGCCGCGGCGACGGTGACGACCGCCAACTGCACGCCTCGGATGCGCACGGCCGGGAGCCCGAGCACCACGCCGACCACGATCGCGGCGACGACACCGAGCGTCGCGGCGATGGGCCACGGCAGCCCGGGCCCGGACACCGGGAATGGGCTCGATGGGGTGGTCGAACCGTCGGCCATCATCCGCGCCATGAAGAACGCGGCGGTGCCGGCGAGCGACATCTGGGCCAGCGAGATCTGCCCGACGTAGCCGGTGACGACCACCATCGACAGCATGATGATCGCCGCCACCATCGAGGTGGTCATGGCCAGCGAGAACACCGAGCGCCGGCCGGCGTCCTCGAGCAGGAACCCGACCGCGACGACGACGCCACCCCATACGAGGACGTGCTGCTTCACGCGCACCGGCACCGGTGACAGGGGCAGGCGGCGCTCCTCGATGGTGCCGCGCACGGGCAGCTTGTTGCCGCGCAGGAACAGGACGAGGCAGATGACCACGAGGGGTACGACGTCACGCACGCCCGACCGCAGGAAGCCGGGGAACCAGTCCTTCACGGCCAGGTGACCGAGCACGGCCTGCACGGCGCCGAGGGCGAGGCCGCCGAACACGGCGGCGAGGATCGACTGCAGCCGCCCGATCAGCGCGGCGGCCAGCGAGCCGACCACCAGGGCACTGAGCCCCAATGGGGTGAGCGATCCGCCGATCGGGCCGACCATGATCGCTGCCACCGTGGCCAGCACGGACGAGACGACCCAGTTGATGGCGGCGAGACGCTGGGGTGAGTAGCCGAGCAGGATCGCCCCCTTTTCGTTGTTCGCCGCCGCACGGGTGGCCAGCCCGAAGCGCGTGTACTGGAACAGCGCCCACAGCAGCAGGCCCAGCGTGACCGCGAGGCCCACGACCCAGACGGCGCTCCGCGGGAAGGGCTTACCGAGGCCGAGGAAGTTCTGGTACGCGCCGCCGGGGACGAGGCTCAGCGGCAGCCGGCCCCTCGACCCGAAGTTCAGGTGCGCCACACCTTGCAGGTAGAGCATGACGCCGAGCGAGCCGATCACCTTGCCGAGCGCGGCCGAGTCGCGCAGCGGCCGGAACACCAGGAAGTGGACCGCCAGTCCGATGGCCACCGCCATCAGGACCGCCACCACGAACGCGACGGGTGTGGACACCCCGGTGTCGGACAGGCGGATGCTGATCGGCACGTTCAACGTGTGCGTCGGCAGCACGTCGATCAGCGGCAGGCGGATGTAGCCGTTGCGGTGGGCCTCGTCGAAGGTGAGCACGCCGTACATCGCGAACGCGCCCTGGGCGAAGTTGATGACGCCCGACCCGCGGTAGACGATCACCAGTCCTGTGCCGAGCATGGCGTAGAGCGCGCCGAGGCCGAGGCCGAGCAACAGGTAGAAGGCGATGTCGTTCAACGGGTCTCCGGTGGTCCGCCCCGGGGAGGGCCGAACCCCGACCCTACGGTGCCCGCCGCTCCGCCGCCGTGCCGAAGCCCCGAGCGGCGCCGGTCGAAGCTCACGGAGGTTCCGTCGGGTCGGGTCGGCCCGGACCGGTCAGCGGGACCGGTCTTCGCTCGGACCCGGGGGCTACCATCGCCCGCGGGCGGCGAGGCCGCACGAGGGGTGGGATGTGAGCACGGACCTGGGCGCTGCGCGCGCCGTCGACGCGGTGAAGACGTACGGCAAGGGCGATGCTGCGGTGCATGCCCTGGCGGGGGTGACGGTCTCGTTCCCCACCAGCAGGTTCACCGCCATCATGGGGCCGTCGGGTTCGGGCAAGAGCACGCTGATGCAGTGCGTCGCCGGCCTCGACCGGCTCACCACCGGGCAGACGTTCATCGGTGATGTCGAGCTGTCGAAGCTCGACAAGACCCAGCTCACGCTGTTGCGCCGAGACCGACTGGGGTTCATCTTCCAGCAGTACAACCTCATCCCCACGCTGACGGCGAAGGAGAACATCCTGCTGCCGCTCACGCTCGCCGGGCGCGAGCCCGACCAGGCGTGGTTCGACTCGATCATCCAGACGGTGGGCCTCGGCTCGCGCCTCGGGAACCGGCCGAGCCAGTTGTCGGGCGGTCAGCAGCAGCGTGTGGCCGTGGCCCGGGCGCTGGTGTCGAAGCCGCAGATCGTGTTCGCCGACGAGCCGACGGGCGCGCTCGACTCGCGCACGGGTGTCGAGATCCTGTCGTTCATGCGGCGGATGGTCGACGAGGCGGGGCAGACGATCGTGATGGTGACCCACGACCCGCACGCGGCGTCGTACGCCGACAACGTGCTGTTCTTGGCCGACGGCCGGATCACCGACGAGATGCAGAACCCGACGGCCGAGCTGGTGCTCGACCGGATGAAGAAGTTCGAGGTCTGAGCCGCGATGTTCTCGCTCGCCTGGCGAGGGGTCCGCTTCAACATCGGCCGCTATGTGGCCACGCTGGTCGCGATCATGACGGGCGTGGCGTTCTTCGCTGCGTCGGGGTTCGTGGCCGACCGTGTCATCTCGGCGCTCGAGGGTGACGTCGACCGGCAGTACGGCAACGTCGAGGCCGCGGTGGTGGTCGACACCAGCGGTGACGCGTCGCCCGAGGCGGCCTACCGCCTGCGGATCGATGGTGATTCGGCCGACGCGATCGCTGCGCTGCCCGAGGTCGAAGCGGTCGCTGGTGATCTCACCGGTGTGGTCGCGTTCTTGGACGACGACGGCAGCGCCGTGTCGTCGGAGGCGACGGGCCGGTTGTGGATCGTCGACGACGCGCTGAACACGGTCGACATCGTCGAGGGTGCGGCGCCGGTGGCGGCGGGTGAGATCGCGGTCGACCGCGGGCTCGCCGACGACGAGAACCTCGCCGTGGGCGACAGCACCACGGTGCTCACGTCGGCCGGTCCGTTCGAGGCCACGGTCACGGGCATCACCAGGTTCGGTGAGGCCGACTCGCAGGACTCGGGGGGCACGGTGTCGCTGCCGGCCGCGACTGCGTTCGACTGGTTGAACAGCGGCCAGGTCGAGTACACGGCGCTGTACCTCCGCGGGACGGTGGGGCAGACCGAGCTGCGCGACGCGGTTGCGCCGTTGGCGCCGGCGGGATTCACGGCCCAGACCGGTGACGAGTTCCGCGACGACAAGCGGGTCGAGGTCGGTGGCATCGGCCGCCTGCTGAAGCGGGCGCTGCAGTTCTTCTCGGTCCTGGCGCTGCTGGTCGGCGGGTTCGTCATCTACAACACGTTCAATGTGATCGTCGCCCAGCGCATGCGCGAGCTCGCCGTGCTGGCGGCGATCGGTGCGACGCCGAAGCAGTTGAAGCGGTCGCTGCGGTTCGAGGGGCTGGTGATCGGGATCATCGGTTCGGCGCTCGGCGTACTGGCCGGGTTCGCGTTGACGTTCGGGATGATCGCGGTGCTGGAACAGGTGGGCGTCGCCCTGCCGGGCAGCGGTCTCGAGGTGGCGCCGGCCACGGTGATCTGGGCGATGCTGTTCGGCACGCTGATCACGTTGCTGTCGGTCATGCTGCCGGCGCGGCAGGCGGGCAGGGCCGAGCCGATCGAGGCGTTGCGTCAGGCCGAGGCGTCCACCGTGTCGGTGGGCAAGGTGCGCACGATCGTGTCGGTCGGCCTGGTCGCAGTCGGCGCCGTGGGCATGCTCATCGGTGGTGGCGCCGCGGTCATCGGCATCTCCGGGATCGTGTTGTTCGTCGGGGTCATCGTCTGCGGACCGTTCATCGCGGTGGCCGGCAGCGCGTTGATGCGGCCACTGCTGCGGGGGTTCGGCCTCGAGGGCCGGCTCGCGGCCGACAACACCGCACGGAACCCGCATCGCACGGCCACCACGTCGAACGCGTTGCTGATCGGCGTGTTCCTGGTGACGTTCGTCAGCGTGGCGGGCACCAGTGTGCGCGACTACGCGGTGGCCGAGATCAACGCGCTGTCGACGGCTGACTTCGTGATCGAGAGCACGGGCGGCACGGTCGACGACACGCTCATCGCCGACCTGCAGGCGGTGCAGGGGGTCGAGGCGGTCACGCCGTTCCGGCGCGAGGCGGTCACGTTGAACATCGAGGGCACGGAGAGCTCGACGAACCTGTCGACGGGCGACATCGACGCGCTTCGTGCGGCGGCGGGCATCGATCTGGAGGAAGGTTCGTTCGACGATCTCGGCACGGGCACGGTGCTGCTGGCGGCCGGGCAGTTCGATTCGGCGGCGGTCGGGTCGACGGCGACGTTCACGAACAGCGTGGGCGAGTCGGTCGATCTGGAGGTCGTGGGCATCATCGGGTTCACGCTCGATTCGATGGTCACCGGCAGCATCACCGATGTGGCCACGTTCGACGGGTTCGTCGGCGAGACCGCCCCGACCGTCGCATTCATCAAGACGGTCAGTGGGGCGCAGAGCGACACGCGTGACGAGATCGAGCGGATCACGAAGCTGCGCCCGGACATCGCGTTGAACGAGGGGAACCAGCTCGGCCGGATCATCGGGGCGGTGTTCGACTTCATCATCAACGCGGTGAACGGGTTGTTGTTGATGAGCGTGGTGATCGCGCTGATCGGCATCGTGAACACGTTGACGTTGTCGATCATCGAGCGCCGGCGCGAGCTGGGGTTGTTGCGGGTGATGGGCATGGTCGACCGGCGGGTGCGGCGGATGGTGCGGATCGAGGCGGTGGTGATCGCTGCGCTCGGCACGGTCAGCGGCATCGTGCTGGGCACGTTCGCGGGGTTCGCGATGATCAGTGCGATCGACCGGCTGTCCGATGCCGACATCGGCATCAGCATCCCGCCGGTGCTGATCGGTGTGGTGCTGGTGGTCGGTGTGGGCCTGGGGCTCCTGGCCGCGCTGATTCCGGCGCAGCGTTCGACCCGGTTGGACGTGCTGGAAGCCATCTCGTCGACCTGAGCGGCGGCCGGCGGGTGTCGTTGTCCAGCCGATCGACAGGCTGGCCTGTCGCCCCGACAGGCCAGCCTGTCGCTCAGCGATGCAGCAGTGTCCGGTACTCGGCCGGTTCCTCGCATTCAGTCGTCGATGAAGCACGACTCCACGATGTCGACGAGTTCATTGAGCTCGATGATCGTCCATGGGTGATGCTTGCCGTCGTCGGGTATCAGAAGAGGTGGCCCCTTACGATGCTTGTAGACGAGCAGCGTCGTTCGAGGGTCCCCGTCGAGCGCTCGAACGAGCTCGACGACGCGACCAATCTGGTGTACGCCGCGATCACGAGCGGACAGGGCGGCCGCCACACCGAGCGCCGTGTCGAAGGGAATCCGTTCCGGCATCTCGCGCTTGCCGAGCCAGTCGAACACCAGGAGTCGTGTCTTGGTCACCCTGGCGCCCGGCAGCAGTTCGAGGAGTGCATGCGTGTCGATCCACTTCATCGATCCCTCCGATCGGCTGAACCACGAGAGTTGTCCGGCAGCGTTGCCTTGCCGCCACGCAGAAGCCAGCCCGCGGCCTCAAGTTCCCGATCGCTCTTGCGGTCGCGCACCACGTCGACCAGCCCCTTCGAGTTCGTTGCCATGAGAACAACAACGGAGTGGCGCCACCGAAGTGTGACCGGCATCGTCAGCGCCGGCGTGGAGGTACTCCCCCGGCAGCATCGTGACTCGATGGGTGGCAGCATGGGGACATGACCGTGCGCTCCTCGATCGCCCTGGTCGTCATCACGGCATGTGCCGGCGTGGCGATGGCTGCCTGTGGACGTGACGATGATGCAGGAGCCACCAGCGATGCGTCCGTCCCGGTGACCGCAGTGGCATCGACGAGCCCGTCGAGCCCGTCGACCACGGTGACCGCAACGACCTCGACCGCACGGGCGACCTCGACGACATCGGCACCGACCTCGTCGGCACCGACCGATCCGCCGCTGTTCGACTTCACGACCCCGGGCGGTGTCGATGGCTGGCGGGTCGTGAACGACACGGTGATGGGCGGCGTGTCGAGCGGCGAGCTCGCGTGGAGCGATGGGATGCTGGTGTTCACGGGCGAGTTGTCGCTCGATAACGGCGGTGGGTTCGCGTCGATGCGCAGTGCTCGGATCGAGCCGGAGGAGGCGGACGAGTGGGCCGGCCGTCCGGGCCCGCGGATCGAGGCCGATGGTGATGGCCGGACGTGGACCGTCGAGGTGCGGACCGACGACGATGACGGCGGTTGGATCAGCACGTTGCAGACGTCGGCCGACGGTCTCGCCGAGGTGGAGTTGCCGTGGGCGTCGTTCTCGCCCGTGACCCGGTTCCTCGATCCGCGGCCGACGGCGGAACCGCTCGACCCGGCTCGCGTGGTGAGCGTTGCCTTCTACCTGGTCGACGGTGTCGAGGGCCCGTTCCGGCTGGGTGTGCGTTCCATCTCGTGATCGACGTCGAGCGCCGTCAGGCGACGGTGGCCCACACGGCGTAGAGCGGGTCGCCGTGGGTGTTGGGCGGGGTGCACAGCGCCATGTTGGGTTCGTCGTAGGTGTCGGTGAGGCGGAAGTACTCGGCGACCACGCCGACGCGTGATTCGTCGTCGAGGCGGAGCCAGCCCTGGATGACTTTGGTGGGGAAGCAGCGGTTGGAGAAGGTGCACACGACGGTGCCGCCGGGTGTGACGATGCGGGCGGCGTCGCGGAGGACGTCGATGGGGCGGGTGAGGTAGTCGATCGAGACGCAGCAGGTGACGGCGTCGAAGCGGTCGTCGGTGAAGGGGAGGGTGGGGTCGGTGTTGAGGTCGTGGACGACGGTGTCGTGGGCCATGGTGTTGGCGGCGAGCTCGCGTGGGTTCATGCCGAGGGCGATGAGTTCGTCGGGTCGGTCGAGGAAGTGGGAGATCCATGAGGACATGACGTCGAGGACGGATCCGGTGAGGCCGAGGTGTCGGTAGAGGGTGCCGACGGCTGCGATGGCCCGGTCGTCGATGTGGGTGACGAATCGGTCGGGGATGTAGAAGTGGTCGTCGGGGGTTTCGTCGGCGCGTGAGAAGAACCCGGCCGGGAACAGGTCGTGCGGATCGGTCACG
>JBEGOE010000444.1:0-5098 GCA_041182165.1 Actinomycetota bacterium | reverse complement strand
GGGTCGAGCGCGGCCAGCACGAGGACGCCCGACACCGCCGACACGCCGGGCAGGAGCCCTCTGGCGATGGCGGCCGAGCCCTGCGGCACCAGCACCACCAGGGCGGCGAAGGCAGCCACCGCCACGACCGCGAGGCCCGGCCCCGTGCGCCCGAGCGACACCGACGACACCCTGCGGTGCAGCACCGCGGCGAGCACGACGCCGACGAGGATCTCGCCGATCCGGCTGTCGGTGCCGTAGTAGGTGCGGTCGACCGACCAGCCGAACAGCACGGGCACGCCGAACGACACCGCCGCCACGCCTGCTGCGACGACGGCGAGCACACGTGGCAAGCGACCCCGGCGGAGGCAGGCAACCACCAGCAGCGGGAGCACGAGGTATGCCTGCTCCTCGATCGCGAGGCTCCAGAAGTGCAGCAGTGGCGACGGGGCCTCGAACAGCGATGCGTAGCTCGACCCGGACGAGAGGAACTGCCAGTTCGCGACGTTGCCGAGCGCCGCGAGCGCGTCGCCCGGCCGGAAGCCGATCGCCCGCCCGTAGGCCGGCGCTGCCACGGCCACCACGGTGAGCACGACGATGGTGGCCCACGCGGCCGGCCACAGCCGCCGCATCCGGCGAGCCCAGAACGCCCGCAGCGACACCGACCCGGCACGATCGTGCTCGAGGAGCAGGTTCCGCGCGATCAGGAACCCGGACAGCGTGAAGAACAGCGACACGCCGAGATAGCCGCCCTGCGCCCATGGCATCCCGAGATGGAACGCGACGACGGCCACCACCGCAACGGCTCGAAGGGCATCGAGACCGGGCAGGTGGTGGCCGTCGGACTGGCTCACGTGGAGGTCAGCCGCCGCTGACGTCGCTGACCTTCTGCTTGCCGGCGCCGAGGAACGGCATCATGCTGCGCAGCTGGGCACCCACCTCTTCGATCTGGTGCGCCTTGCCGGCCTCCTGCAGCGCCTTGAAGTTGGCGCGGCCGCTCTCGCTCTCGGCCACCCACTCCTTGGCGAACTTGCCGGACTGGATCTCCTTGAGGACCTTCTTCATCTCGGCCTTGGTGCGCGAGTTGACGATGCGCGGGCCGCGGGTCACGTCGCCGTACTCGGCAGTGTCGCTGATGCTGTAGCGCATGCCGGCGATGCCCTCTTCGTACATGAGGTCGACGATGAGCTTCACCTCGTGGAGGCACTCGAAGTACGCCATCTCCGGCTGGTATCCCGCCTCGACGAGCGTCTCGAAGCCGGCCTGGACGAGCGAGGTGAGGCCGCCGCACAGCACGACCTGCTCGCCGAACAGGTCGGTCTCGGTCTCCTCGGCGAAGCTGGTCTCGATGATGCCCGCCCGCGAGCCGCCGATCGCGTCGGCGTAGCTGAGCGCGAGGTCCTTGGCCTGGCCCGTGGCGTCCTGGTGCACCGCGATCAGCGCCGGCACGCCGCCGCCCTCGGTGTAGGTGCGGCGCACGAGGTGGCCGGGGCCCTTGGGGGCGATCATGATCACGTCGACCGTCTTCGGCGGGCGGATGCGCTTGAAGCGGATGTTGAAGCCGTGCGCGAAGGCGAGCGCCTTGCCCTTGCGCATGTGCGGCTTGATGAACTCCTCGTACGTCGCCTTCTGCTCGGTGTCGGGCATCGTCATCATGATGACGTTGGCCCACTTCGCGGCAGCACCGATGTCCATGACCTTGAGGCCGGCGGCCTCGGCCTTGGCGGCCGACTTCGAGCCCTCGCGCAGGCCGACGACGACGTCGACACCGGACTCCTTGAGGTTCAGCGCGTGGGCGTGGCCCTGCGAGCCGTAGCCGATGATCGCGACCTTGCGGCCCCGGATGATCGACGGATCGCAATCCGCCTCGTAATACATCTTCGCGGCCATGTCAGCCAGCCTTTCCTTGCTTATTGGACACCGCGCGCAGACGAGCGTCGCGATCGAGTTTGGGAAGCGCCACGCGCCCGGTGCGCTGGAGCTCGACGAGCCCGTAGCCGGCGAGCAGCGACTCGAAGTCGTCGAGCTTGTCGGGATGACCGTCGAGCGACACCGTAATGGCCTCGACCCCGACGGCGAGGATCTTCCCCTCGAAGATGTTCACCAGTTCGACCACCTGGGCGCGGTCGCCGGCACCCGTGCGCACGGTGGCGAGCAGCAACTCGCGCTCGACCGAGCGGCGCGGATCGAGCTCGCTGATCTTGACGACCTCGATGAGCTTGAACAGTTGCTTGGTGATCTGCTCGAGCGGCGTCGACTCGACGTCGACGACGATCGTGATCCGGCTGAAGCCGTCCTCCTCGGCCGGAGCGACGGCCAGGCTGAAGATGTTGTAGTCGCGGCGGGCGAACAGGCCGGCGACGCGGGCGAGCACGCCGGGTCGGTTCTGGACGAGGACCGAGAGGATGTGGTGGTTCATGTCGCTCATCGCAGTGCGCTCCGGCGCTCTTCCTGTGAGGCCGGCAGCAGGACGTCGTCGTTGCTGAACCCGGCGGGGACCATGGGGAAGACCTTCTCGCGGGCATCGACGCGGAAGTCGATGACGACGGGACGGTCATTGATGCTGTTGGCCTTGTCGATGGCCGGCTGGACCTCTTCGGGGCTGTCGACGCGAATGCCGACGCAGCCCATCGACTCGGCCCACATGACGAAGTTCGGGACGTCGGGCGAGAGGTAGACCTCGCTGTAACGCTCGTCGTAGAACATCTCCTGCCACTGACGGACCATGCCGAGGTAGCTGTTGTTGAGGATCGCGATCTTCACCGGGATGCGCTCGACCGCAGCGGTGACGAGCTCTTGCGCCGTCATCTGGAAGCAACCGTCACCGTCGATCGCCCACACCGTCTTCTCGGGGTGCGCGACCTTGGCGCCGATGGCCGCCGGGACACTGAAGCCCATGGTGCCGAGACCGCCCGAGTTCACCCACGTGTAGGGCTCGTCGAAGTGCCAGTACTGGCTGCTCCACATCTGGTGCTGGCCGACGCCGCTGACGAGGATCGTGCCGGCGGGGGCGCTGTCGCGGAGCTGCTCGAGGCAGAACTGCGGCTTCAGCGCCTCGCCGGGCTCGCTCGCCTCGTAGCTGAGCGGGAACTGCTCGCGCCATCCGCTGATGCGGCTCTTCCAGGCACCGGTGTCGGCCTGGACGGTGCCGGCGGCGAGGAGGTCCTTGATCGCCTTGATGATCTCCTCGATGCAGTACTTCGCATCGCCGACGATCGGGACGTCGGGCTTTCGGACCTTGCCCTGCTCGGCCGGATCGATGTCGACGTGGATGATCTTCGCCTCGGGCGCGAAGCCCGAGATCTTGCCGGTGATCCGGTCGTCGAAGCGGGCGCCGAGGTTGATGAGCAGGTCGGCCTTCTGCATCGCGGTGATGGCGGTGGCGTTGCCGTGCATGCCCGGCATACCGAGGCACAGCGGGTGGCTGTCGGGGAAGGCACCGCGGGCCATGAGGGTGGTGACGACGTGGATGTCGGTGAGCTCGGCGAGCTCGCGCAGGGCCTCGGCGGCACGGGCCTTGAGGATGCCGCCGCCGGCGTAGAGCACCGGGCGCTCGGACTCGAGGATGAGCTTGGCAGCCTCCTTGATCATGCGCGGGTGGCCCTTGGTGTTGGGGCGGTAGCCCGGCAGGCTCGCGACGACTTCCTCGTCGGTGGGCCAGTACCACTCCATCATGCTCGTGAGCACGTCCTTCGGGACGTCGATCAGGGTGGGGCCGGGGCGGCCGGTGGTGGCGATGTGGAACGCCTGGCGGACGGCCATCGGCACGTCGTCGGCGCTCATGATCAGCTCGTTGTGCTTGGTGCAGCTCCGGGTGATGCCGACGGTGTCGCACTCCTGGAACGCATCGGTGCCGATGGCGGTGGTGGGCACCTGGCCGGTGATGCAGACCATGGGGATCGAGTCCATGAACGCATCCATGAGCGGTGTGACCATGTTGGTGGCCGCCGGGCCGCTGGTGACCATCGCGACGCCGGGGCGGCCACTGACGTGGGCGTACCCCTCGGCCATGTGGCCGGCGCCCTGCTCGTGGCGCACCAGGATGTGCCGGATCGAGCTGTCGAGCAGCGGGTCGTACGCCGGGAGGATGCAGCCACCGGGTAGGCCGAACACCACTTCGACGCCTTCCATCTCGAGGCTCTTGATGAGGGCCTGGGCCCCGGTGATCTTCATGGTGGTGCTCCTGGGTGACTGACGGGCTGGCTGGCGGGCTGGACGGACGAGCGGGTGAGGGGCGAACGGGTGACGAAAACGGAAACGGCCTCCCCGGAGGGAGGCCTGGACGCACGCGGATATGTGGGCGTGCGTCTACACGAGTACTACGAGAATGGTCGTGAGGGCGAGGGCCTGGGCACGCATCGGGTGCAGTCTGGCACTGGGATCACCGGGTTCGCAACCTCCCCCCCGATTCGCGTGCCGCCGATTCTCGCACCGCCGGGGCCAGGCGGGGCAACATCGCGACGAACGGCGTGACGGCGGGATGGGTGGCGCCACCTCGGCGGCTCACTGCGCTGATCGTGCGGCTGAGCAACGGCTCGGTCATCGCCCGGGCGAGCCGGTGGTCGCCGTGTTCGGCCTGGGTGGTGGGCAGCACGGTCCATCCGAGGCCGAGGCGCACCATCTCGACGAGCACCTCCGGCTGGTGCGACTCCATCTCCACCACCATCGGCGCACCGATCTCGCGGAGCCGCCGGTCGATCGCCGACCGGGTTCGCGAGGTGGCAGGGAACAGCAGCCAGGGCCCCCACTGGGCAGGCGGTACGTCCGCATCCACCCCGGGCGGGGCGTACACCGCCAGGTCGTCACGCACGAGCGGCGTGGCGTCGAACGGGCCGGCGCCCTCGGGGTCGACGCACACGGCCACGTCGAGTTCGCTGCGTTCGATCCGGTCGAGCAGCTCGCCGGTGGGCGCCACCGTGAACCCGACGTCGAGCTGCGGGTGCGCGCGACGGAACGAGCTCACAGCGTTGCGGCAGTGGTGCACCGCTGCGATGTCGATCATCCCCACCCGCAACCGGCCCATCCGGCCGGTGCCCACGGCACGCAACCAGCGGGTGGTCTGGTCGAGATCGGCCAGCACCCGTTCGGCGCACTTGGCGAGCGTGGCCGTGTGCTCGTG
>JBEGOE010000443.1:0-4649 GCA_041182165.1 Actinomycetota bacterium | reverse complement strand
CAGCACCCGACGGCGGCGGAGGCGGTCGGCCATGGCCGAGCCGAGCGGCCCGACGATGGCGCCGGGCACGAAGCCGGCCGCCATCACGATGGCCGACCACGACGCCTTCCCGGTGGTGTCCGCCACGTAGTAGCCGAGGGCGACGGTCTCCATCCAGGTGCCGACGTTCGACACGAGTGCGCCGGCCCACATGAGCGCGAAGCCGCGCGAACGGAACGGCGCGAACGACGACGGGGCGGGCATCCGTGGCGACAGTACCCGGACCGGCCCGGAACCAGCCCGGTCCGGAACCGGCGCGGCTCAGAAGAAGGTGGTGCAGTGCGGGGCCGGCCCGAGCACGAAGAACGCGTCGGCACGCCGGAGCGCGTCGGCCGACCGCGCAGTGAGGCGGCGGCCCGCGGCGAGCTGCGTCGGACGCACCCCGCCCAGCAGAAGCGCCCCGAGCGACGGCCGGTCGACCACGAGGTCGGGGCGCGTGCGGACCGACCTGCACGCCGACTCGGTGCCGTCGGATTCGATCGCCCAGCGACTGCCCTCGCACTCGACGACCATCTTGTCGGCAGTGCCGTAGGCGCGAGCCCCGAAGCTGGTGGCGACGTCGCGCACGTTCACCCACAACCCGTCCGCGAGCATGGTGGTGCTGACCGCACGGCTGTTGGTGAGGAGGTACGGGAGCGCCTCGTCGGACGGCAGGTGGTGGGCGAGGATCGCGCCCACCAGGTCGACGCCGAGGATGGCGTGCCACAGCGCCAGGTGTGCGGCGGGCGTGGCCGCTGCCAACTCGACGAGCTCGAGCGTGTGGGCGGGCACGCCGGTGCCCCACTGCTGCTTCACGCGGTACACGGCATGGCCGTCGGAATGGGCGAGGTGGAAGGCGCCGCTGAACGCACCGTCGGGCTTCGCGAGGTTGGCAGCCCGGTTCGCGTCCCAGGCCGCGCTCCGGCTCACCTCGCCGGCCCGGAGTCGGCGGACGCGTTCCCAGACGGCAGCCTCGTGGACCTCGGCCTCGTCGGGCTCGAGGAAGCGAACGGGCCCGGCGCCGGCGATGTCGAGGTCGGGGCGCAGCCGTGCCGCCTGGCGGTCGATCGACATCGCCCGGACGTGGGTGGCGATGCCGTAGCCGAAGCGCTCGTAGATGCCGCCCTCGCTGGCGAACAGCATCGCCACGGGCTCGCCCCGTTCGTCGGTGTCGGCATGGCATGCGCCGATCAGCGCAGTGAGGATGCCCTGGCGGCGGTGCGTGGCCGAGACCGACACCCTGGTGATGCCGCTCATCGGCACGGTCGTGCCGCCCGGCACCGTCACGTCGAATGAGAACGACCCGGCGACGCCGATGATGCGGCCGGCGTCGATGGCGATGCGGAAGCGGTCGAGGTCCATCGTCGAGCGGCGGTCGCGGATCTGGTCGTCCGAGGGGATGAAGCCGAAGCCGCGGGCATCGGCGCGCATCATCTCGGGCCACTGCTCGTCGGTGGGGATCGCGATCTCGAAGGCCATCGTCACAGACTGTCACGCCTGCTCGGTGCGACGGCGCTGGGTATCGTCGGCGCATGAGCACCGACACCCGCACCGCCTTCTCCCCCGCACGCGTCGTCGCCGACCTGCGAGACCTCGCAGCGCGCACGGGTGGACCCGAGGGGAGCCGCAGGCTGGCATGGACGCCCGAGTGGGTCGAGGCCCGGGCGTTGCTGCGCGAATCGCTTGCCACGATGCCGGTCGAGGTCGACACCGACGAGGCGGGCAACCTGTGGGCCGTGCTGCGCGGCGAGCGGCCCGACACGGTGCTCGTCGGCTCGCACCTCGACAGCGTCCCGAAGGGTGGATGGCTCGACGGCTCGCTGGGCGTGATGGCCGGGCTCGAACTGCTGCGCGCGCTGGCGGCCGAGGGCACGCCGCCGGTCACCGTCGCCCTGGTCGACTGGGCCGACGAGGAGGGCGCACGGTTCAGCCGCAGCCTGTTCGGCTCGGCCGCCTGCGTGGGCACCCTCGACATCGAGGTGCTTCGCGGGCTCGCCGACAAGGAGGGGGCGAAGCTGCCCGAGATCCTCGCCCAGCACGGCGTCGACATCGACCGCCTCGACGGTGCACGCACACGCTTGGCCGTCGTGAGGGCGTACGTCGAGGTACACATCGAGCAGGGCCCGGTGCTCGAGTCGATGGGCCTGGGCATCTGCACGGTCACGGGCACGAAGGGCATCGAGCGCGAACGCCTCGTTTTCCGCGGGCAGGCCGCGCACGCCGGCACGATGCCGATGGAGATGCGCCGCGACAGCTTCCGCGCCGCCGCGCGCTTCGCGCTCGCGATCGCCGAGATCGGCGAGCGCCACGACGGCGTCACAACCGTCGGGCACGCGCAGTGCTGGCCCGGGGTGGTCACGGCGGTGGCCGGCGAGACTCGCATCACGATGGACATGCGCCACATCTCGGCCGAGTCGCTGCAGGCCATGTTCGACGAGGCGCACGAGGCTGCGTCCGCCGCGGCAGAGGCCGAGGGCTGCACGGTCGAGTGGGAGCACATCTTCCGCATCCCGCCGATGCCGTTCCACCCGGCGCTCCTCGACGCCGCCCGGGCGGCGGTGCGCGAGGTCGAGGGTCACGACGTCGAACTGCCCAGCGGTGCGCTGCACGACGCGAGCGAGATGGCGCGCGAGGTGCCGACGGTGATGATCTTCTCGTCGTCGACGAACGGCCTCAGCCACACCAAGGAGGAGGACACGCCGGTCGAGCACCTGCACATGGCCGCCGACGCGTTCCACCGCACCTGCCGTTCGGCGATGGAGCTGGTGGCGTCCGGCGCCCTCTGAGCCGGGCGGCCCTTCACGGAGCAGCCCACGCCGCCGATGGCAACGTGGTGCTCGGCGAAGGCCGCGGGTTGGTGCGGTGTCAGGGCTTCTTGGCGTTCAGCAGCACGGTGACGGCCTTGCCGTCGGCCTGGCCCTTGCTTGCCTTCATGACGGCGCCCACCAGGGCGCCCATGGCCTTGCCCTCACCGGCGCAGAACTTGGCCCAGGCGTCGGGGTCGGCTGCGATGGCCTGGTCGACCATCGCCTCGAGCGCGCTGGTGTCCATCGCCTCGAAGCCTTTGGCCTTGGCGATCGCCTCGGCGTCGCCGCCGCCGCTGGCGACGATCTCGGCCAGCACGGCCTTGGCCTGCGTGGCGGTCAGCGCGCCGGCCACCTCGAGCTTGGTCAACAACGCCAGATCGGTGGCGGGCACGGTGGGCTCGGGGCCCTGCTCGGCGAACGCTTCCTTCACGTGCACGAGGGCGCGGCCGATGTCGCCACCGAGGTGACCCACGGCCTCGACGTACTGGTCCTGGCCGCGCTCGACCACCACCATGATCGCCTCGCCGTCGGCGGGCATGCCCGTCAGGTCGGACAACCGGCCGCGGCGCGCGCCGGGCAGCATCGGCAACGACTCGCGCACGCGCTCGATCCATTCGGGTGACGGTTCGAGCGGCACGAGATCGGGCTCGAGGAAGTAGCGGTAGTCGTCGGCATCTTCCTTCGTGCGCAGGGTGTGCGTGCGGCCGTCGTTCTCGTCCCAGTGACGGGTCTCCTGGCGAACGCGCTCACCCACCTCGAGCATCGCGATCTGGCGGCGCGCCTCGTACTCGATGGCACGGCCGAGCGACCGGACGCTGTTGACGTTCTTGATCTCGCAGCGGGTGCCGAACGGCGTACCCGCTCTGTGGACGCTCACGTTGGCGTCGCACCGCATCGATCCCTCTTCCATCTTGGCGTCGCTGGCCCCGATGGCGACGAGGATGCCACGCAACTCGGTCACGTACTGGCGGGCCTGCTCGGCGGTGCGGATGTCGGGCCGACTCACGATCTCCACCAGCGGCACACCCGCCCGGTTGAAGTCGATCAGCGAGTAGTCACTGCCGTGGATGCGGCCGCTGGCACCACCGACGTGGCTGCTCTTGCCGGTGTCCTCCTCCATGTGTGCCCGCTCGACGCCCACGCGGTACCCGCCCGGCAGGTCGAGCCAACCGTCCACGTTCAGCGGCTGGTCGTACTGGCTGATCTGGTACGCCTTGGGCATGTCGGGGTAGAAGTAGTTCTTGCGGTGGAAGGTGGAGGCCTGGATCGTGCAGTTCAGCGCCGCACCCACCCGCATCGCCAGCTCGACGGCATGCTCGTTCAGCACCGGCAGCGCACCCGGCAGGCCCAGCGTCACCGGGTCGATGTTGGTGTTCGGCTCGTCACCGAAGCGGTTCGGGCTGGCGCTGAACAGCTTCGTCGCGGTGGCGAGCTCGACATGGACCTCGAGGCCGACGACCAACTCGTAGCCCTGCTCGAACTCGACGAAGTCGATGTGGCTCGTGGTGTACGTCGGCTGCACCGCCGCGGGTCGCGTCTCGCTCATCGTGCGCTCCCTTCGTGTGCGGCGGCCCGTTCGAGGGCGGCGCCGACGCGGAACATCGTCGGCTCGTCGAGGGTGCCGGCGAGCACCTGGATGCCCACGGGCAGGCCGTCGGCGCCGGTGCCGAACGGCACGCTCATGCCGGGATGGCCGGCGAGGTTGCTGGGGATCGTGTAGAGGTCGCAGAGGTACATCGCCAAGGGGTTGTCGCCCTTGGCCCCGAACGGGAAGGCGACCGTGGGCGAGGTGGGCGTCAGCAGCACCTCGGCGCGCTGGTAGGC
>JBEGOE010000442.1:0-2938 GCA_041182165.1 Actinomycetota bacterium | reverse complement strand
GAGCCACCGCTCATCTCGACCGCACTGCCCAGCGCCCGGTACAGGTGCAGCGCACGGTCGGTGTCGACGAGCGTCATCGAGCCCTTCACCAGTTCGTGCGTGCCGATGAACTCGTCGCCGGCGTGGGAGATGACGTCGACGAGCGCATTGCCGATGCCCACGACGTCGTACCGCACGGGAACGGGGCTCACCTGATGCTCTGGCACGTCGGGCAACGCTATCCCCTCCAGGTCTGGGCCGCGGGTGCGGGGCTAGCCTCCCGGGGATGACCGAGAACGCCTACCGCCTGCCACGCGCCGTGACTCCCCAGCGCTACGAGCTCGTCCTCGCCCCCGATCTGGGCGCGGCGCGCTTCACCGGCAGGGTGCTCGTCGACGCCGTCGTGCATCAGGCAGCCGACCACGTCGTCCTGAACGCAGCAGAGCTCGACATCGCCTCCGTCACCGTCGGCGGCACCGCGGCCTCGTACTCGCTCGACGTCGACACCGAACGACTGCACATCGACGCACCGGTCACGCCTGGCCCGCTGCAGCTCGAGATCACCTTCACCGGCACCTTGAACGACAAGCTGCGCGGCTTCTACCGCAGCACCTACACCGACGCCGACGGCACGCAGCACGTCATCGCCACCTCACAGATGCAGACCACCGACTGCCGTCGTGCCTTCCCCTGCTGGGACGAGCCCGACTTCAAGGCCACGTTCGACGTCACCCTCGTGGTCGAGCCCGGTCTGCTCGCACTGTCGAACGGGGCCGAGGTCGAGCGCACGACCACGCCCGAGGGCAGCCACGCCGTCCGCTTCGCCACCACCATGCCGATGAGCACCTACCTGGTGGCCTTCGTGGTCGGCCCGCTCGAGGCGACCGACCCGGTGATGGTGCCCAAGCTCGGCGGCGGCGACATCCCGCTGCGCGTGGTGCACGTGCCCGGTAAGCAACACCTCACGTCGTTCGGCCTCGACGTGGGCGCGTTCGCCATCGACTGGTTCCAGCGGTACTACGGCATCCCATACCCCACCGACAAGTGCGACATGGTGGCGCTGCCCGACTTCGCCGCAGGCGCCATGGAGAACCTCGGTCTCATCACCTACCGCGAGAACCTGCTGCTGGTCGACACTGCCACCAGCACACAGGCCGAGCAGCAGAACGTCGCCGACGTCATCACCCACGAGATCGCCCACATGTGGTTCGGTGACCTCGTCACCATGCGCTGGTGGAACGGCATCTGGCTGAACGAGGCGTTCGCGACGTTCATGGAGATCCTGTGCTGCGACGCGTACCGCCCCGACTGGAAGCGGTGGGCGACGTTCAGCCTCGAGCGCAGTGTCGCATTCGACACCGACGCGCTGGCCACCACCCGCCCGGTCGAGTTCCCCGTGGCGAAGCCGGACGAGTGCGACGGCATGTTCGACGTGCTCACGTACCAGAAGGGCGGAGCGCTGCTGCGCATGCTCGAGCAGTACCTGGGTCCCGACGAGTTCCGCAGAGGCGTCAGCCACTACCTGTCGACCCACGAGTACGGGAACACCGAGACCGGCGACCTGTGGGACGCGATCGAGGCCGTCAACCCCGACACCCCGGTGCGGCGCATGATGGACAGCTGGATCTGGCAGCCCGGCCATCCCCTGATCGGCGCACGGCTCGACGGTGACACGCTGGTGCTCTCGCAGCAGCGCTTCGCGTACGACGACGCAGCGCTCGGCAGCGGGGCCGCCACCGTGTTCGTCGTCCCAGTGCACCTCCGCAACGGCGACGCCGAGTGGAAGGCGCTGCTCGACACCGACGAGATGCGCGTGCCGCTCCCCCACACCGATGCGGCGGTGCTCGTGAACGCCGGCGGTCACGGGTTCATGCGCGTGGCCTACGACGACGTGCTCCTGTCGCGCGTCGAGGGCCCGATGCTCGCATCGCTCGGCATCATCGACCGCTACGCGCTGGTCGACGACGCGTGGAACGCCGTGGTCGCCGGGCGGCTCGGCGCGATCGAGCTGCTCATGTTCCTCGAGCAGTTCGGTGCCGAGCGCGACCTCGCCGTGTGGCAGGCCATCGGCATCGCGCTGCGCGGCATCGGCCGGCTGGTCGACGGCGATGCGTACACCGTCTTCCAACGGCGGGTGCGGGCGCTCGTCGCGCCAGTGATGGCCGACCTCGGCTGGTCGCCGCGTGCGGGCGAGGACGACCTGACGGCGAAGCTGCGCGGCGCGATCGTCGGCATGCTCGGCGTGCTGGGCGACGACCCCGAGGCGCAGCAACGGTGCCGCGACATCGTGGTGGCGCCTGAGGGCGTGCACCCCGAACTGGTGGCGGCCGCCGTCAACGTGGTGGCCGCCGTGGGCGAAGAGCACGACTACGACCGTCTGCTCGCCGAGTTCCGCACCGCCGGCACACCGCAGGAGCAGCTCCGCGCGATGTACGCCCTCGCCGAGTTCCCGACGGCCGAGCTCGTGCAGCGCACACTCGACCTCGCGCTCAGCGGCGAGGTGAAGACCCAGAACGCGCCGTTCCTGCTGAGCCGGTGCATCGCCAACCGCCGTCACGGTCGCATGGCGTGGGACTTCGTCCGACGCAACTGGGACCGCGCCACCGACGCCTTCCCCGACAACACGATCGTCCGCATGATCGACCCGGTGCGTCTGCTCACCGAGCCCGCCGTCGTCGCCGACGTGCAGGGCTTCTTCTCCGAGCACCCGATCCCGCAGTCGGCCAAGACCCTCGAGCAGGTGCTCGAGCGCCAGCGGGTGAACGCCGCGCTGCGGTCACGCGAGGGCGCGCGGTTGGGCGAGGCGCTCGGCACCTGACCCCACGAGGTCGTACTCCGGCCCAACACCCCCGAGTCGCACGGCCGCCACCCGAGTCACACAGGCCCGACCGAGTGGCTCGGCCACACCCGAGTGGCTCGGCGCACCCGTCGCAGCGCCGACGACTCGGTCAGACGGCGA
>JBEGOE010000441.1:0-3349 GCA_041182165.1 Actinomycetota bacterium | reverse complement strand
ACGGGCAGCTTCCCGGCGATGATCGCCAGGTCGTCCTGGCTGTTGGTGGCACCCGGGTACGAGCCCTTGCTCCACTGTGCCAGGGCGCCGTAGTACGAGACGCCCATGATCGGCGCCCACGCACCGTTGCCGCTGTAGTACGCCGAGGTGCCCTGACCGTCGTGTGAGAGGCCGAGGGTGTGCCCCGTCTCGTGCGAGATCGCTTCGGCCACCGGGCGTTCGCCCCCGTTGCCGAGCTGGCCCGTGAAGACGAATGCCGGCGTGTCCGAGGTGGACGTGAACGAGTTGACGTAGGCGACGCCGCCGGCGCTCGTGGAGTACCAGTTGGTCGGCGACACGACCACTCGCACGCCGTACGCGGTGTCGGTGCTGCTCGTGCGGCGGAGCGCCTCGATGCCGGGGTCCTGCGTGGTGACGTCGACGTCCCAGGCGGCGTAGTCCTCGGCGACTCGCAACCACCACCGCTGGATCCGGTCCCGTTCCGTCTGGTTGAAGGTTCCGGGCTTCCCGTCGAGGTCGAAGGGCGCCGAGGTGATCGACGAGCCGTACGACGAGTTCCACGGTGTGCCCGTCGTGGTGTGCCCGTCGACGTCGATGAAGATCGCGAGCTTCGCTCCGGGCCTGCTGTGGAGGGCGAACACGTCGGGCACGGGGTCGACCGGCAGGGGAGCGGTCGGTGTCGCCACGATCACCGGTTCGGCCGGTTCCGCATAGAAGAGGCGTCGTGCGCCGTCGACCCGGAGCGTGTCGTCGTGGCGGAGCGTGTCGGTCAGTTGCGCCGCTGTCCAGCCGTGCACCGCGGCCACGGCTGCGACGTCACTCCCCAACGTGCGCAGCGCCGCATCGCCTGCCACGCCCTGCAGGACATCGGCGCAGGACGGCCCCTCGCAACGGGACGACGAGGTCGACCATGAGCCGACGGGGACGATGCCGGAGACGGCGACGAGGACCGCCATCGAGCGCGTGAGTGACATACCCAGCTATCGGACCGGGATCGGCCCGGTTGAGCAGGCTTGCACCCATCTTGAACCGTTGTTCAGCTCGCGCGACGCGGTGTGGGCTTCTTCGCGGAATCCAGACGGCGCGGTGGTGCGCATCGGGGTGTGGCCGACGGCTACGGTCCCGGCATGACGTCGTACGGAGGCAGTGTCGCAGCAGGGTGGGAGCCGGTCGAGGCCGCGTTCCACGCGAACTTCGAGCAGGGCGAGGACGTCGGTGCCGCCGTCAGCATCGTCCATCGCGGTGAGCGGGTCGTCGACCTGTGGGGCGGGTCGTTCGACGGTGGCGTCCGGCCGTACGACGACAGCACCCTGCAGTTGGTCTTCTCGACCACCAAGGGGATCACCGCCATCGCCGTCGCGATGTGCGTGCAGCGCGGCCTCATCGCCTACGACGAGAAGGTGTCGACCTACTGGCCCGAGTTCGCCGCCCACGGCAAGGGCGACGCCACCGTCGCCCAACTCCTCAGCCATCAGTGCGGGCTCATCGCGCCGAACGGCCCGATCACCCTCGAGGAAGCGCTCGACTGGGGAACCATCACCTCGCGCCTCGCCGACACGGCACCCGACTGGCCGATCGGCACCGGCCACGGCTACCACGCCCTCACCTATGGTTGGCTCGCCGGCGAGCTCATCCGCCGCACCGACGGTCGGTCGCCAGGCCGGTTCGTGCAGGACGAGATCGCCGGGCCGCTCGGTGTCGAACTCTGGATCGGCCTCCCGGAGGAGCAGGAGCACCGTGTGTCGCCGCTCCTCGGCAAGCCGATCACCACCGAGGCCGATGACCCCGCAGTGCAGGCCATGCTCGAGATGTTCATGGGCCCCGAGTCGCGCGGTGGCCGGGCGCTGTTCCTGACCGGGGCCTTCGCCGGCGAAGGCACCTTCAACCGGCGTGACGTGCACGCCGCCGAGATCCCGGCCGCCAACTGCATCACCAACGCTTCGGCACTCGCCATGGTGTACGCCGCGACGCTCGCGCCGATCGGCGGCGTCCAACTCCTCGACCCGGCGGTCCGCGACGTCGCCCGCACCACCGTCACCCCCGACGCCGAGGGCGACCTGTGCCTCATCATGCCGACCACGTTCGGCATGGGGTTCATGACCCACGGCCCGTTCACCCCGTATGCGGGCCCCGGCTCGTACGGGCATCCCGGTGCAGGCGGCTCGGTGGCGTTCGCCCAGCCCGAACGCGACCTCGCCTTCGCTTACGTCATGAACAAGATGGCCTCGAACCTCGCCGGTGACCTCCGTGCCCAGGCCCTCACCGACGCCGCCTCGGCGGTCATCGACAGGATGTGAGCGGCATGGGTGACGGCACCGGCACCGGCATCGACCTCGTCTCGCAGCGCACGTTCTCCGAGCGCGGCCACCCGTGGGAGCAGTACGCGTGGCTCCGTGCCAACGACCCGGTCCACTGGCACGACGAGGCCGACGGCCCGGGGTTCTGGGCGATCACGAAGTACGACGACATCCGCACCGTCAGCCGCCAGCCCGGGACATTCAGCTCGTACGAGCGCGGCACGATGCTCTACGAGCCCGACGAGATGGGCCTCGCAGCGGCGCGTCAGATGATGCTCAACATGGACCCGCCGCAGCACGACCGGTTCAAGCTGCTCGTCAGCCGCGGGTTCACGCCCCGCAACTCGCAGTTGCTCGCCGGCCGTATCGCCGAACTGTCGACGGAGATCATCGACGACGTGATCGGCAGGGGTGAGTGCGACTTCGTCACCGACATCGCCGGCCGCCTGCCGTCGGCGCTCATCGCCGAGCTGATGGGCATTCCCCAAGCTGACGGCGAACGTCTCTACGAGCTCACCGAGTTGATGCACACGACCGACGACGCCGTCGCATCACCTGAGCAGCGCGGCATGGCCGTGTTCGAGATGCTCACCTACGCGCAGCAGGTGGCCGAGCAGAAGCGGGTGAACCCGGGCGACGACATCGCCTCAGCGCTCGTGCAGGCCGAGGTCGACGGCGACCGGCTGACGGACGGCGAGCTGCAGTGGTTCTTCCTGCTGCTGGTGAACGCCGGCGGCGACACCACCCGCAACCTTCTCGCTGCGGGGCTGCAGGCACTGTTCGACCACCCGGACGAGCGGGCCCGCCTCGCTGCCGATCCCGATGGCCTCGTGCCCACCGCCGTCGAGGAGATGCTGCGGTTCACGACCCCCGTCGTCCACTTCCGGCGCACGGTCGTGCAGCCGGTCGAGATGCGCGGCAAGCAACTGTCGCCCGGCGACAAGGTGATGGTGTTCTACGGCTCGGCCAACCGAGACGAAGACGTCTTCGCCGACCCCGATCGCTTCGACGTCGGCCGCAACCCCAACCCGCACATGGCGTTCGGCGGGGGA
>JBEGOE010000440.1:0-2623 GCA_041182165.1 Actinomycetota bacterium | reverse complement strand
CCCACCACCGACGCCGATGCCGAGGTGACCCTGGCACTCGACGCGATCTCGTTCGGAACCACCACCCGAGCTGGGCGCCTCCTCGCCCCGTACGCCATCCGTTACGTCGTCGTTCCGCTGGTCGACGGTGCCGTGTCCACCAGCCGCGAGCCGCTCGACCCGCCCGCCGGGCTCGTCGATGCGCTGGGCGATCAGCTCGACCTTGCCCAGGTCTACAGTCCGCCCAACTTCCTGGTGTACGAGAACCGCGCCTGGGTGGCCGAGCGGTCGGTCCTCACGGCCGATGGCGCCGAGGCGTCGCGCGCCGCCGGCGTCGGAGCACTGGCGCAGTCCGACATCAGCGGCGCCGCCCCGATCATGATCGGGGCCGACCACCGCAACGCTGCGCAGGCCCCTGTCGAGGCCGGCTCCACCGTGCACCTGGCGGTGCCCTTCGACCGTGCGTGGGTGCTCGCCGTCGACGGCTCCGACGTAGCGTCCCGCCCGGCCTTCGGCTCCACGATGGCGTTCGACGTACCGGTGGCCGGCACCGCCGAGCTGACCTATCGGACGTCGCGGACGCATGCCCTGTGGCAGTTCGCCCAGCTGCTCGGCTGGGGCGTCGTCGCCCTGGCGGCCACCAACGTCGGGGCACGGCGCGGGCGCCCGCGACGTCGGTCGTTCGATGCTCCCGTCGAACCGGTCATCACCCTCGACCCGCTCGTCCCTGCGGCGGTCGAGTCATGAGCCCGCGGCGCGGTATCGCCGCCGTCGTGGCCGTGGTGCTGGCACTTGCCGGGCTCGGCCTCGCGTCGCGGCACGAGCCCGTCGTTGCACCATCGACGTTCGCGTCGCTCGGGCGGCCCACGATGCCATTCGTGCCCACCGGGTCGTTCATCACGTCGTCGTGGTTCTGCCCGGGGGTCCCTGCCGGCGAGGCCGGCGTCGGTGGCTCGGTCACGATCGCCAACCCCACCGACGAGGCGATGACCGGCACGGTGACCGCCTACACCACATCGCCCGGAGACTCGTCCACCGGTGCGCCGGCCGCAGCGCCGTCCGCCGTGCGCGACGTCACCGTCGACCCGCGTTCGACCATCACCGTCGATCTGATCGACATGCAGCCGTCCGGCGCGTTCGTCTCGGCGGTCGTCGAGATCAACGGCGGGGGCGGGTTCGTCGAGCAGGTGGCTCGGCATCCGGCTGGTGACGCCGTGGCCGCATGTGCCAACGCGGCATCGTCCGACTGGTACTTCGCCGATGGCTTCACGGTCGACGGCAGCACCGAGCAACTGGTGCTCACCAACCCCTATCCCGATGCGGCGATCGTCGACATCGGCTTCGTCACCTCCGATGGCGTTCGGCGCCCGTCCCGGCTGCAGGGTTACCCGGTGGCGGGTCGGTCGGTGCAGGTGGTCGAGCTCGGCGCACGTGACGAGCCGGTCGTGGCCGCCCAGGTCCAGGCGAGCCGTGGTCGCGTCGTCGCCGGACGGTCGCAGCACTACATCGGCGGTGGCCGCCTGGGCTACTCGATGACGCTCGGCGCCCCCTCGCTCACCACCCAGGCGTGGTTCGCCGACGGCGAGCGCGGCGAGGGCATCACCGAGCACTACAGCATCTACAACCCCACCGACGAGGACATCGTCGTCTACCCGGTCTTCCTGGGCGCTCCCGTGTCTGCCGAGTTCACCAACGATCGCGAGATCACCGTGCCGAAAGGTCGCGTGGTCACCTTCGACACCGCCGACGAGCCGAACCTCCCCGCAGGCCGCCACGGCATCGTCTTTTCCACCTTCGCGACCTCGGCCGATCTCGACGTGGCCTCGATGGTCGTCGAGCGGGTGATCACGCGCCCTGCGGGCAACGGCGTCGCGACGTCCGTCGTCATGGGGGCCCCACCCGAGCTCGCGTCGCGGCGGTGGTCGGCGGCCATCAGCACCGACGTCGCCCTCGAGGACGCCATCGTCGTGCTCAACGCCGACAACGTCCCCACCACCGTCACGGTCAGCACGCTGGGCACCGGTGGGCTCGTTCCCGTACCTGGGCTCGAGAACCTGCCGCTCGGCGCCGGCTCCGTCATCACCATCCCGATCACCGATCCGTCGGCGTTCGGGGTGCCCTTCGTCGTCACGAGCGAGCAGAGCCTCTTCGTCGAGCGACTGCTGCCGCGTGGCGCCGACCTCCGGGGTCGCTCCGGCTCGTACGCACTGGCAGGCTGAGGCAGTGGAACGTCTCGTCATGGCCGCTGCGATCGTCGCCGTCGTCGGTGTCTTCGCCCTCGTCGCCCGCCGTCGCCGGATCACCGATGCACCCACGCAGGCGAGCTACGAGGCGCCCACCCAGCTCGACCGAGCCGACTTCCCTGCAGCCGCCTTCCCGCACGCGGCGCGGCCCTGGCTGCTGGCGGCGTTCACGTCCGCGTCGTGCCACACCTGTGCCGACACCGTGGCCAAGGCGCGTGCGTCCGAGACGCCGATGGTCGGCTTCGCCGAGATCGAGTACACCGCGCATCGTGATCTGCATCGGCGGTACTCGATCGACGCCGTGCCGATCCTCGTGCTCGCCGATGCCGACGGGGTGGTGCACGCCAGCTTCATCGGCCGGGTGACGGCGACGATCGCAGCGGCCATGACGAGACGTTCCA
>JBEGOE010000439.1:0-5192 GCA_041182165.1 Actinomycetota bacterium | reverse complement strand
GCGCCCTCGTTGAGGGCGACCCGTGAGAGCTGGTCGCGCTGCAGGTCGTCGGTGAACGACCCGGCCGTCGAGAACAACGGGGTGAGGCCGGCGCCGCTGCCACCCATGAACTTGCCGAGCGCGACACCGGTGAGCTGCTGCTGCAGCGCCCCGAGCACGGCGGTCTGGGCGTCGACCTTCGCCTGCGAGGCCGCGATCTCGACGTTCAGCTCGTCGATCCGGTCGAGCGCCTCGGCGTAGTCCTCCTCGAGCTGACCGATGCGGTTCTCGAGCGCATCGAGCTCGTCGGCGATCCGGTCGACCTCGTCCTGCTGCTGCTCGACCGGCCCTGCCTGCACGACGGTGCTCGACAGGGGCGCGGCGACGCCGATCAGGATGACAGCCAGCACTCCGGCTGCGCGACGAGAGACCCGACTCCGCATGAGGACCGCAGGTTACCAAGTGTTACGAACGCATGTCGAAACCTGAGTGAATCGACTACGCCCACTCGCCGACCACGCCCACTCGCCGACTACTCCCACTCAATGGTGCCCGGCGGCTTCGACGTGATGTCGTACGCCACTCGGTTCACACCCCGGACCTCGTTGATGATCCGGTTCGACATCGTCTCGAGCAGGTCGTAGGGCAGGCGGGCCCAGTCGGCCGTCATCGCGTCGTCGCTCGTGACGGCGCGGATGATGATCGGGTGGGCGTAGGTGCGCTCGTCGCCCATCACGCCGACCGACCGGATGTCGGCCAGCACGGCGAAGGCCTGCCAGAGCTCGCGCTCGAGGCCGGCCTCGCGGATCTCCTCGCGCACGATGGCGTCGGCGTGCTGCAGGATCGCGACCCGCTCGGGGGTGACCTCACCGATGATGCGGACGCCGAGGCCCGGGCCCGGAAAGGGCTGGCGCATGACGATCTCGTCGGGCAGCCCGAGCTCGCGACCGAGCTTGCGGACCTCGTCCTTGAACAGCATGCGCAACGGCTCGACGAGCGTGAGCGTCATGTCCTCCGGCAGGCCGCCGACGTTGTGGTGGCTCTTGATGACGGCTGCCGTGCCGTCGCTGCCGCCGCTCTCGATGACGTCGGGATAGAGCGTGCCCTGCACGAGGTACTCGGCGTCGCTGAGGCCGCCCGTGTGCTCTTCGAAGATGCGGACGAACAGCTCGCCGATGATCTTGCGCTTCGTCTCGGGCTCGGTGACGCCGGCGAGCTTCTCGAAGTAGCGCTGCCCAGCGTCGACGTGGATGAGCTCGATGCCCATGTTGCGCTTGAACGTCTCGACGACCTGGTCGCTCTCGTTCAGCCGCATCAGCCCCGTGTCGACGTAGATGCACACGAGCTGCGCGCCGATGGCGCGGTGGACGAGGGCGGCGGCGACCGCCGAGTCGACGCCACCGCTGAGGGCGCAGATGACCCGGCCGGTGCCCACCTGGGCGCGGACCGCTGCCACTTGCTCGTCGATGATCGACGCCATCGTCCAGGTGTCACCGATGCCGGCGAGCTCGTGCAGGAACCGGTCGATCAGCGCCGACCCGGACGGCGTGTGCACGACCTCCGGGTGGTACTGGACGCCCCAGATGCGCCGCTCGGGGTTCTCCATCGCCGCGACGGGAGCGTCGGGGGTGCTGGCCGTGGCGACGAAGCCCGGCGGCACCTCGGTGACGGCGTCGAAGTGGCTCATCCACACGTCCACGTCGTCGAGGTCGTCCGGGAGCAGCGTCGAGACGGCGTCGCGCAGGCGGGTGAGGCGGGCACGGCCGTACTCGCCGCGGTGGCCGCGACCCACCGTGCCGCCGAGCTGCTGGGCGATGAGTTGTGCGCCGTAGCAGATGCCGAGGATCGGGATGCCGAGCTCGTAGATGGCGGGGTCGAGCGACGGCGCCCCCTCGACGTGGACGCTCTTCGGGCCGCCGGACAGGATGAGCGCTGCCGGCTGCTTGGCCGCCACCTCGGCCGCCGTGATGCGGTGCGGCACGATCTCGGAGTAGACCCGGTGCTCGCGCACACGTCGAGCGATGAGCTGCGCGTACTGAGCACCGAAATCGACGACGAGGACAGGGTGTTCGACAGAGCCGGAGGGCATCACCGGATCGTACGTGCTGATGCCACAGGCGTCACAGAACGCGACCGCGGAACCGGACGACAGCAGTGGCACGATGGCGCCGTGAAGATCCGCGTGGCCCTGGTGGCACTCGTCCTGTCGTTCGGCTTCGGCGGCCCGCACGTGGCGGCAGCCACCACCGACACGACGCCGCCTGCCACCGAGGCGCCGATGGCCGAGATGCCCGTGACCGAGGCGCCACCGGTCACCGACAACGAGTTCATCCCCGAGAACGTGAACATCGGCGATTGCCTCAGCTCGATGCCGCGACCCAACTGCGGGAGCACGAACCGGTCGGGAACGGGGACGCTGCTCACCTTCGGCGTGCTGATGGCCGGCACCGCCTTCATCGGCTGGCGGATCAGCCGGTCGGTGCGGGCCCGCGACCGCCAGCAGAACCCCTGAGCAGGTCGCCGCAGAACGCCACCGTCCCGCTGACCAGCGCGTGCGGGGCCTCCCACGGGACGAAGTGCCCGCAGTCGCGCAGCAGGAACGGGCCGACGTGGTTCGGGAACACGGCCGCCGCCATGCGGTCGAACGCCGGGTAGATCACGTGGTCGCTCGTGCCGTGCAGCACGAGCGTGCGGGTGACGTCGTTGCGCCGCAGCATCGAGGGCTCGCTGCGCGCCGCCTCGTGGAACGTGCTCTCGTAACCACCGAAGCTCGCGCGCAGGTGGTCGGCATCGCCGAAGGGCTCGGTGTGGAAATCGACCTCGGCCGGCTGCTCGAACGCGCCCGGATGCGCCCAGAAGCGGCTCGTGTAGAACGTGGCGATGTAGCGGCGTCGCTGCCCCGCGGTGGTCAGCTCGGCCGCCAGGCCGTCGGGGTCGAGGCCCTGGCGCAGGAAGTAGTCGCCGGCCTCACGCGCCGGACGCGTGCCGACGATGCCGGCCATCTCGTCTTTCAGGAACGGCAGCGGCGAGTTGAACAGGACCATGCGGTCGACCCAGTCGGGGAAGCGGAGCGCGAGCTCCTGCACGACGGGGCCACCGAGGTCGCCACCCATCAGCACCACCCGGTCGTGCCCGAGCTCGTCGTGCACGAGGGCGTACAGATCGTTCGCGTGCGACGGGACGTCGTGGAAGCCGTCGGGCCCGAGCTCGCTGTCGCCGAAGCCGCGCAGGTCCGGCACGATGACCTCGAAGCCCGCTGCGGCGAGCGGCGCGATCACCTTCCAGAAGATGCGCTTGGTCTCGGGCCAGCCGTGCACGCACAGCAGCGGCACGCCACCCAGGCCCTCGCGGACGTAGGCCTGGGCGAAGCCACGGGGTGACGCGTGGTGCACCGCGAAGCGGTTCGGATCGACGTGCCGTGAGTCATGGTCGCTCATGGCCGGCGACCCTACGCGGCAGTACCGTTCGCCCATGACCCCCGACGAGTTCCGCACCCACGGCCACGCGCTCATCGACTGGATCGCCGAGTACGTCGAAGGTGTCGGCGAGCTGCCGGTCACCTCGCAGGTGCGGCCGGGCGACGTCCGGGCACAACTCCCCGAGCACCCGCCCACCGAGGCCGAGAGCTTCGACGCCGTGATGGCCGACCTCGACCGCGTGATCGTGCCCGGTCTCACGCACTGGCAGCACCCGTCGTTCTTCGCCTACTTCCCGAGCAACGGCACCTACGCATCGATCCTCGGCGAGCTGGCCTCGGCGGGGCTCGGCGTGCAGGGCATGAGCTGGGTGACGAGCCCGGCGTGCACCGAGGTCGAGACGCTGATGATGGACTGGATGATCGAGTTGCTGGGCCTCCCCCAGCGGTTCCACTCGCAGAGCGACACCGGCGGCGGTGTCATCCACGGCTCGGCCAGCGAGGCTTCGCTCGCCTCGATCCTGGCGGCGCGCTGGCGCATCTCGGGCGGCAGCATCAACCGCGACGGCGACACGTCGCATCTCGTTGCATATGCAACATCACAGTCGCACTCGAGCATCGAGAAGGGGCTCCGCATCGCCGGCATCGGCACCGACCGGCTGCGCATCGTGCCCCACGACGAGACGTTCGCGATGCGGGCCGACGCCCTGGCAGAGATGGTGGCCGCCGACGTCGCAGCAGGGCTCACGCCGTTCTGGGTGTGCAGCACCCACGGCACCACGAGCTCGATGGCGTTCGACCCCACCGACGCGATCGCCGACGTCACCCAGGCCCACGGCATGTGGCTCCACGTCGACGCGGCCATGAGCGGCATCGCCGCGCTGGCTCCCGAGCACCGGTGGGTGAACGACGGCCTCGACCGTGCCGACAGCTACTGCACGAACCCCCACAAGTGGATGGGCGTGAACTTCGACTGCGACCTGTTCTGGACCGCCGACCGCGTCGCGCTGCTCGGGGCGCTCAGCATCCTGCCGGAGTACCTGCGGTCGGCCGCGGCCGAGACGGGCGCAGCCATCGACTACCGCGACTGGCAGGTGCCGCTCGGCCGTCGCTTCCGCTCGCTGAAGCTGTGGTTCGTCATCCGCACGGGCGGCGCTGCTGACGCGATCGACATGATCCGCCGCCACATCGACCTCACCCAGCAGCTCGCCACGTGGGTCGTTGACGACCCCCGGTTCACGGTCGTCGCCCCGCACCCGCTGAACCTGCTGTGCATGGCCCTCGCCGACAACGCCGCCACCGACCGGCTGATCGAGTCGGCCAACGCCACGGGCACCGTGCTGTTCACGCGCACGGTCCTCGACGGGCGGAGCGCGCTGCGGTTCTCGGTGGGCGGCCGCACCACCCACACCGAGCATGTCGCGCAGGGTTGGTCGCTCCTGCAGGAGCTGGCTTAGCCTGACGGGCACAACTCGAAAGAACACACCCCCGTGCGGGGTCGGGTGAAAGTCCCAACCGGCGGTCACAGCCCGCGAACCCATCGGACGAGGTCACTCGACCGGTGGGCCGACTCGGTGGAACTCCGAGGCCGACGGTCACAGTCCGGATGAGAGCACGGGTGTGCGTCGGTCATCGCGCGCCGTCACCCGGCACGCGTCGCTCGTCGTGCGCCCGCGTTGTCGTCCCGCCCGGCGGCGCCTACCGCACCATGCCCGACACCGACTCCGACACCTTCTCCGAGACATCCCCCGACCTGATGCGACTCGCCCTCGCCGCTGCGGCCAGCGCGCGTCTCGTC
>JBEGOE010000438.1:0-4837 GCA_041182165.1 Actinomycetota bacterium | reverse complement strand
CCGCGAGATCGGAGACGCGATCGTCGTCTGCGGCAACCGTGGCCTTTCGGTGCAGGTCAAGTCTCGTGCTGGCGACGTCGCGAGCGAGGACCGAGAGCGGCGTTGGATCAATGGCAAAGCCGGTGATGCCATACGGCAGGCCCGGGGCACGGTCCGCAACTTGACGAACCAGCCCGCCGTGATGCGGAGTCTGAGAGGCAACGAGATGCTCATCGACGGTCGTGTCATCAAGTGGACACCGGTTGCGATCATCGATCACCCGTCGCCCCCGAACGACCTGCTGTTGGACGAGGTTGGGCCTGACGCGCTCGCGCTATCCCGGCGTGACTGGGAGTTTCTGTACGAACAGCTTCGCTCTACATCAGCCGTCATCGAGTACGTCGAGCGAGTTGCCGGCTATGAACCAGTTCCGTTCGATACGGAACACCTCCGCTACTACGAGTTGGCGCAGGAGGACCTCGAAGCCACGCTCAACCCGAAGTCCCCGCCCAAGCCCGTTCCGCCGGGCGGACAGCGGCTCTCGGCGCCGGCGTTGCCGCTTGTGCCGGCGGGGCAAACGGACCTCGAAGCCCATTTCGTCCTGCGTCAGATCATGGAGGACCTCGCAACGTCGAGGGACAACCCAGAGATCACTGAGGAGCAGCGGCATCTGGGCCTTGTCGCGTTGGACTCCGTCCCGGTTGCGCAGCGAGAGGAACTGGGCCGTCACCTTCTCGACCTCCTCGCCGGCGTCGCCGCAGTGCCACCAGCGGGCGTCATGACGCGGTTTCGCCGGATCGTTGAACTTGACGGCGCAGAGGTGATCCTCGGTGCGACGAACGCAGACGCCAACCTCGCGGCCGAGCTAATCCGCTCGCGCGTGATGTTGGCGCACTTCCGGACGGGTGAGACGCGAGAACTTTCATCCCACGTCACGATTGGAGTGCTCTTGACGCATCGGCGAGGCCAGCGGCCGTGGGACAGCAACATGGCGTGGGTCAGCGGCCCGATCGAACTCAAGGCGCCCGAGCTTGACCGCCTCCGGGCCTTCTGGAGCAAAGCCCAACCCGGGTGGGCCGACTGACGCCGATTTCTTCTAACAGGGTCCCGTTATTTCTTCTAGGACCCCTGGGTGGAGCTGGGGGGAATCGAACCCCCGTCCATCAGGCGATGCACGCCCGTGATACGACCATTCCCGACATTCTCCCTGACGCAGGGAGACCGGCGGGTCAGTTAGCGATCAGTTGCCTGAACGCTCGCGGGTCGTCTTTCCGAACCAGTCAGCAGTCTTTCCTGCCGCCAGTGGTCTTTCCCACGGTCATCCCCCGCTTCTGTTGCCGGGCTGCGGTGGATCGGCCCCGTGCGCCATTTCTGGTCACGATGTCTCTTCACAACCTGATTGGATCAGGCGGCGAGAGCGAACTGCTCGTTGGCAATTCTGTTGGTTGCCCCGTTTTACGAGTCTGAGCAACTCGGGTCGCACGTCCGCACAAGGAAACTGATGTCGAAACCTGTCAGCCCCTCTGTGTGAGAGTGAACGGCCAGTGTACCGGCCGTCCGAAGGCCGGTGTCACGAATATCCTCCACCCCATGACCCGCGCCAACGAGCTGACCACCAAGCGGGCGACGCTCGCTGCGTTCGTCCGCACCGGCTCGGCCCAGTTCATGCTTTCCGCCGTTGTCGTGCTGCTGGCCGTGCGGCTGCTGGTCGGCGGGTGGGGGAGGGGCGACATCGTCGTGCTCGTCGGCGTCGTCATCGCCACCGGCCCGCTCGAGTGGTTCATCCACCGGAACCTGCTCCACGCCGACCCGACGTCGTGGAGCAGCCGCACCCTCGGCACCGGCTCCGGCCACCGCGAGCACCACCTCGACCCGCCCGAGCTGCCCTGGCTGCTCCTCCGGGCCATCGACGCCGCCGTCTTCACCGTCATCCTCGCCATCTCGGCCGTGGCAGTCACGGCCCCGGTCGCCTGGCTGATCGGTGGGCGCATCGTGCCCTCGTGCCTCACCGCGATCACCCTCGCCGCCATCGGCCTCGCCCACTACGAGTGGACCCATCTCCTGGTGCACACGGCATACCGGCCCCGCACCCGCTACTACGCCCGGCTCGACCGCAACCACCGCCGGCACCACTACCGCAACGAGCACTACTGGCTCGGCGTCACCTCGAACCTCGGCGACCGCATCATGCGCACGCTGCCCGCCGCCGACGACCAGGTGCCGCGCTCCGACACCGCACGCACCCTCGCGGGCTGACTCAGGCCGACCGCACGGGCGCCGCGTCCGGCGTCGTCAGCAGGCGCACGGCCGCATCAGGTGGGCTGCTGCGGGCCCTTGGTGCGACGGTGCCGACGTTCGAGGACGGCGTGGCCCTGGACGAGCGGCATCGCGAACCACAGGCCGATGACCGCCAGCAACGTCACGCTGCCGAAGGCGATGCCCCACATGGTGCTCGCCATCATGAACCGCGCCACCACGAACACCGCCGCCGCGATCGACAGCCCCATCAGCGTCATGCCTGCGATGGTGAGGACGATGCCGACGCCGAGCCGTTCGGAACGGTCGAGCCGCGGCGCCATCCGGTGATACGCGGCAGGCGTCATCAGCAGGATCGCCGTCAGCGCCACCCCGAGCAGCGACCCGGCGAACACGTTCCGCCCCAGATCGTCGAGCTCGGCGAAGCGAGTGGTGAACGTGGCCGTCAGCAGGAACGCGAAGAGCACCTGGACCCCCGGGAGGATGACGCGCAGCTCCTCGAGGAGCTCGCGGTAGCGCTCTCGCTCCTCTTCGATGTGGCCGTTGTCGGGTGCGTGGTTGCCGCCCACGTGGGACATCGCCCCAATGTAGCCCTGCCGAATTTTCCTGCCGATCAGGGTTGACATCCCGCAACGACGTCCGGTACGATCGAACGTATGTTCGACTCCGACGTCCGCCAAGCGCTCGATGCGCTGATGCACGTGGACATCTCGGGGTGTGACGCGGTTTCCCTGGCCGACGCTGTCCGTCTGTCGTCTCGCGTGCGGTCGTTCCTCGACGGCATCGACGTCCAGATCGCTGCACGGGCCGACACCCTGCATGAGCAGGGCGAATGTGCCCGCCCGGCCGAGCTGATGGCCAAGCACGGCAAGCGGAGCACCAGGGACGGCCGTCGTACCGAGCGTCGGTCGAAGGTGACCAAGCGCATGCCGGGGGTGGCCGACGCCCTGTCGTCCGGCGCCATCTCGGGCGACCACGCCGACGCCCTCGCGAACGCAGCGGGCAAGCTCACCGACGACCAGCGCGAAGAGCTGTTCGCGATGGACGACGAGCTCGCCGACGTGGCGGCCCGGTCAACGCCGGAGCGCTTCGCCGACCACTGCCAGGGCATCGTCATCAAGCTCCAGGCCGACGAAGGCGCAGACCTCGCGGATGATCAGCGTCGGCAGACCAAGGTCACGAAGTACGTCGATCCCCGCAGCGGCCTCTACCACCTCGCCGGCGTCTTCGATCCGGTCACCGGCGCCATGGTCTTCAAGGCGCTCGACGACGAGACGCGTGCGATCGTCTACTCCAAGGACGACGCCGACCTCGGGTCGATCGTGCCGTCCATGCGCACCGAGTGGGACCACGTCGCGGCACACGCGCTCGCCAACCTCGTGCGCGGCGGCCGTGCCAAGCGCAGCGGGGCCGAGGCCGACATCATCGTCCTCATCGACGCCGACACCATCACCGACGGCCCGCACGATCACAGCCGCTGCCACACCGCCGACGGCCACGACATTCCGGTGGCATCGGTCCGCCGCCTGCTGTGCTCGGCGGTGCAGCGGCTCACGATCGTGGGTGCCAGCGGCGAGGTGCTCGACCTCGGCACCGCCAGCGCCCAGCCCAACCGGGCCCAGCGCCGCGCCCTGCAGGCGATGTACCGCACCTGCGCGTGGGACGGGTGCGACGTCGCGTTCTCCCGCTGCGAGATCCACCACCTGCACTTCCGACGATTCGGCGGCCCCACCGACCTCGACAATCTCGCGCCGCTCTGCGTGCGGCACCACCACATGGTGCACGAGGGCCGATGGTCGATCAGCCTCGTCGGGCCCGAGCGCACCCTGCGGATCCACCGCCCCGACGGCGTGCACCACGCCGACGCTCCGCTCCGAGGTGCCTCGACTCGCACCGGGGCGGCGCCACCGGGCCACCGACCAGGAACCCGCTCCGAAGCACCCTTCGCCGCCTGACGAGGGGCGCTTCGGCGCGACCATGTGCCGGGCGTCCGTGTGCCGGGCGCCCGCATGCCGGGCGTCCGTGTGCCGGGCGCCCGCATGCCGAACCTCAGTGCTGGGGCGGGCGCCACATGCCCTGGAACAACGGGCCGTCCGGTGCAGGGCGATCCTCCCACTGCACACGGAAGCCGTGGCGCTCGTAGAAGCTCACGTTCCGGGTGTTCGACGACTCGAGGTAGGCGGGCAGGCCCTGGGCGTCGCATCGGTCGAGCACCGGCTGCAACAGCCGGCCACCCACACCGTGCCCCTGCTCGGCGGCACCGAACACGAACAGGTAGAAGAGCGGCTCGGCCGACGGGTGGTGCGACCCCACCAGCTCGCCGATCGCACCCAGCCGACCCATCGCCTCGGCGCCCACGTGCTCCACCATCGCGGTCACGAAGGCGACGCCCTCGTCCTCGTGGAAGATCCGCACGTCCGGCGCCGACCAGATCGACCCACCGGCCAACCCCTGCCCGTCGGCCCGGTCCACCGTGTAGGTGTGGCCGCGCACCAGCCCGGCCGCCAGCGACGGCCGGAAGAAGCCGGCAGCGGTGGTCGTGATGCGACGGGCGCGGTCGACGTCGCCGGTCACCCACATGATCATCGGGTCGTCGCAGAAC
>JBEGOE010000437.1:0-5059 GCA_041182165.1 Actinomycetota bacterium | reverse complement strand
CCGGCGATCGCGTTCGGCGGCGCCCAACGAGTGGACCGGGCCGTCGATGACAGCCGAGCCCACCGTGAGCTCGATCACGCTGTGGTAGGCGGCAGCGGCCCGGGCCGAGTCGAGCCCCGCTTCGGCGAACTGGCGCAGGAGGGTCTCGGTGATCGAGAACTCGGTCGGCTGCAGCGGGGGAGCGGACTGCACCGCTGCCGACAGTTGCGGCTGATCGAGCAACGCGGCGCGCAGCCGGGTGCAGACGGCGATCGTGACAGGACGCCAGCCGGCAGTGTCGGGCGGCAGGTCGACGGTGACCGTGCCGAGCAGCCGTTCGCTGACGGCACGGAGCAGTTCGGCCTTGTCGCGGAAGTGGCGGTACACGGCGGTCGGGTCGGTGCCCAGGGCGGCGCCGAGGCTGCGCATCGTGACGGCATCGGCGCCGGACTCGCCGATGAGCCGGATCGTGGTGTCGACGATGGTGCCCTTCGAGAGCGCCGCCCGGCTCACTGCTGCTCGCCGGGGTCGTAGAGGCGGGCGCGGCCGAGCCGTTCGAAGCACACCTCGGCGCTCCAGGGCAGCATCGTGCTCCCGAGCCGGGCATCGCGGTACATGCGCTCGAGCGGCAGCGACTTCTGCATGCTCTGGCCGCCGCACACCTTGATGGCGAGCGAGGCGACCTCGGCGGCATGCTCCATGACAGTGGCGGCAGCGGCCCACCCCGTGATCATCGCTGCCTCGGTCGGATCGATGGCCGCCTCGTCGATCGCCCGGTACAGCAGCGCCTGGCTCTGCTGGTGCTTCAGCTGCATCTGCGCCCACCCGTGCTGCTTGATCGGGTGGTCGCGGCGGGCGCCCGCAGCCTGGCCGGGCAGTTCGCCGCGCAGGTACGCGGCGGTGGTGTCGAGGATGCCCCCGGTGAGCCCGAGGTAGCTCGGGCAGAGCGACAGGAAGAGCCACGGGTAGCGGAGCGCGGCCTGGTTGTAGGTGCCGGCAGGCATCCACTCGTGATGGTCGGGCACGAACACCTGGTCCATCAGCAGCGTCCGCGACACGGTGCCGCGCATGCCCAGCGGGTCCCAGTCGTCGACGATGCGCACACCGTCGGCATCGCTCGCCACGCCGAGCAGTCGGATGATCTCCTCGCCCGGTACCTGGCAGGTGACGTTGTAGAAGGTGGCGGCGCCCGACAGCGAGGCGAAGATCTTGCGGCCCGTGACGAGCCAGCCGCCCTCCACCGGCACCGCCTTGGTGGCCACGCCGGTGGTGGCGCCCGGTGCGAGGCCCTCGGAGAAGGGCTGGCTGTGGATGTGGCCGTCCTCGACCACGCCCCGGTACATCTCGGTGCGCACACGTTCGTGGCGCTCGCGTTCGGCCGGGGTCAGGTCGAGCAGGTCTGCCACCGGGCCGCACCACAGCATCGTGGCGTTGTGCATGTTGAAGGTGAGGCCCGTCGCGCCGCACGAGCGACCGATCTCCTCGCTCACCCGCACGTAGTCGGCGTAGCTCGCGCCCAGGCCGCCGTGTGCCTCGGGCACGCACACACCCAGCAGCCCGTTGGCGCGGAAGTCGGCGAAGTTCTCGAAGGGAAAGCTGGCCTGGCGGTCGTACACGACGGCGCGCTCGCGCATGGCCGGCGCCATCGCGCGGACGAGATCGACGAGCTGCTCCCGAGAGGTCATCGGCCGATCATGGCGGCCGGTCGATGTCGTGTCAACACCGTGGTCAACGCTGTTGACCACGGGAACGGCCGCGGTAGTCTCCGCCCGTGACCGAGACCGTCGATGTCCAGGGCGCCCGCATCGCGTGGCGTCAGCGCGGCCATGGGCCTGGCGTCGTGGTGCTGCTCCACGGGCTCGGCGGCAGTCGGGTGTCGTGGGGGCCGCAGCTGACGGCACTGGGGGAGCGGGCACTGACCGCCGCATGGGACCTGCCCGGCTACGGCGCCTCGCCACCGCTCGACGGCCCGATGACCTTCCCTGCGTTGGCTGATGCCGTCGCCGCCTGGCTCGACGAGCTCGGGACCGACCGGGCGCACCTCGTCGGCATCTCGTTCGGCGGCATGGTGGCGCAGTACGCAGCGGCGCTGCACCCCGACCGGGTCGCATCGTTGACGCTGCTGGCGACGAGCCCGAAGTTCGGCCTCGACGGCACCGAGCCCGATGCCTGGCGGGCCGCCCGTCTCGCCCCGCTCGATCGGGGCCTCGAACCGGCCGACTTCGCGGATCTCGTGCTCGGTGCGCTCGCCGGCCCGGGTATCACGCCCGACGCGATGGCGGGGCAGCGTGCCGCCATGGAGCGCATCACCGGCGCCGCACTGCGGCGCTCGATCGACTGCCTCGTCACGCACGACAGTCGCGCGCTGCTGCCCTCGATCGTGGCGCCCACCGTGTGCCTGGTGGGCGAGCTCGACGACGAGACACCGGTGGCGTATTCGCAGGCCATCGTCGATCTCGTGCCGGGTGCCCGGCTCGAGGTGGTGTCGGGTGCCGGTCACCTGCTGAACGTCGAGGCGCCCGATGCCGTGAACGATGCCGTGCTGCGGCAGATGGAAGGGGACCGTCGATGACCGAATGGCGCTCTGTCGAGGCGTTCCGTGCGCACTTCCGGCGATGCGGGCTGGTGGCCGACGAGGTCGTCACCGTCCTGCACGAGACGCAGAGCCGGGCCGTGCTGGTCGAGACGGCGCGACTGGCGGCGCAGTCCCTGGGCGGTCGGGTGTCCGAGGTCGTGGTCCCCACGCCGGCGTCGACGCATCCGGTGCCGATCAGGTCGACGGGCGCGTCGCAGGCCCTCGCGGGGAACCCGGCGGTGCTGGCCGCGCTGTGTGCCTCGAGTCTCGTCGTCGACTGCACGGTCGAGGGCCTGCTGCACGCGCCGGAACTGGGAGCGATCCTCGGCAGCGGCGCTCGTGTGCTCATGATCTCGAACGAACACCCCGACACGTTCGACCGTCTCGCCTGGGACGACGACCTGCCCCGCCGCGTGGCACTCGGACACGACCTGCTGCGTGCCGCCTCGACGATGCACGTCACCAGCGCTGCCGGCACCGACCTCACCATCTCGCTGGCGGGTGCCTTCACCGCCGGGTCGACGGGGCTCACCGACGGCCCCGGCTCGATCGCCCACTGGCCGGGTGGCCTGGTGCTCGCCTTCCCCGCGGCAGGAACGGTCTCGGGCCGCCTCGTGCTGGCCCCTGGTGACCTCAACCTCACCTTCAACCGCTACCTGACATCGAGGGTCGCGCTGACCCTCGACCTCGACCACATCGTCAGCATCGAGGGGGACGGCGTCGACGCCGAGCTCTTCCGCGAGTACCTGGCGGCGTTCGGTGATCGCGCCGCGTACGCCACGAGCCACGTGGGATGGGGCATGAACCCGTCCGCCCGGTGGGAGTCGCTGGCCTGCTACGACACGCGCGAGATGTGGGGCACCGAGGCGCGTGCCTTCGCCGGGAACTTCCTGTACTCGACGGGCGCGAACGAGACGGCGGGGCGGTTCACCGCCGGCCACTTCGACCTGCCGATGCGGCACTGCACCGTCACCCTCGACGGGTCGCCGGTCGTGGTGGACGGCGTGCTGACACCCGACCTGGCCGGCTGACGCCGTCGAGGCGCCGTCAGGTGCCGAACTGGGTGACGATGACCCGGCCGCGGCGCTCGGACGCGCTCGGCCGGAGGTCGGACACCACGAAGGCTCGCTGCAACCACCGGTCGGTGCCGTCGAAGCGGGGGGTGAACGGGCTGCGCCCGTGTACGGCGACCGCGTTGTCGACCACCAGCAGATCGCCGGCCTCGAGCACGACCCCGGTCTGGAGGGACACGACTGCCTCGGCCAGCAGGCGGAGGGCGTCGTCGGCGTCCTGGTCGATGCCCACCATGAGGTCGGCGTCGAACACCATCGTCGGCAGCTCGCGGTCGCCGCTGAGCACCGGCATGGGCGCTCCGAGGACGTTGGTGCGCCCGTGCAGGTAGCTCTCGTCGACGGCCGTGCGGAACCGTGACTCGAACAGGGTGTCGCGCACGTCGCCCGGCAGCAGCGGCAGGACTTCGTGGATCGACGACAGGGTGGTGGTGGCCGAGGGGTCGCCGCGCAGGCACAGGAGCAGCAGGTAACGCGGCCGGTGCGGATGGAACGCCGCCTCGGTGTGGAACATGAGGTGCACCGTCGACGAGGTCGACACCTGGCGATCGGCCGAGCCCTGCACCGGGACGATGTTCTGCACGATGTCGCCGCCGTGCTCGGGCTCGTACCCCACGGGCTGACCAAGACGACGAGCCACCGTGAGCAGTGTCATCTCGCTCGTGTGATCCTTGAACGCAGGCGTCGTCGGGGTGGCCGGCGTGGCGGGCAGCGCACCCAACGGCATGCCCTTCAGGAGCAGGGCGCCGCTGCGATGGGGCTGATCGGCGAAGTCGACGAGGGCGTCGTGGACGGCAGGGGGGAGCAGGCGCGATGCGTGCCCGGCGGCCGTGACGAAGGCACTCGAACAGGGGTGGTCGGCCGGCGCGACAGGGGTGGGGGAGCCGTCGTGCTGCACGACCGGCGGGGTGGCGTGCCGACACCGCTCGGTGGCGGCCATGGTGGAGTCGATGGGTGCAGCATCGAAACGCATGTTCCAAAGGGTATCAGATACGGAACGGTTCATCCGAGCCGTACCTCGACCGGGGGTGCACCGGCCTCCGGCCCGGGTGTGGGCACCTGGTTACACTGCCGCCGATGGAGGTGGCATCACGTATCGCGAAGCTGGGTAGCACCCTCACGGTGGCCGAGCGGCGTGTCGCCCAGGTCGTGCTCGACCGCCCGCAGCTCGTGGCGTTCGGCACCGTCGCCGAGCTCGCCTCCGAGTCGGATGCAGGCGCGGCCACGGTCGTCCGCCTCGCCTCGAAGCTCCAGTTCGACGGATTCACTGCCCTCCAGGCCTCGGTGCAGCACGATCTCGCGGTCCAGCTCCGGCCGGCGGCCGAGCGCATCCGCGAGCCGGCGGCCGATGACCTGATCGGCAGGCACCTCCAGCTCGAGATGACGAACATCCAGTCGTCCCTGCGTGCCATCGACACCGACGCCCTCGACGACG
>JBEGOE010000436.1:0-3169 GCA_041182165.1 Actinomycetota bacterium | reverse complement strand
TTCATGCGGTCGCCGGAGTGGCCCTTGACCCAGCGGAACTCGGGCAAACGCTCCTGGTAGAGGTCGATCAGCGGCTTCCAGAGGTCGGTGTTGGCCACCGGCTCCTTCTTGGCGTTGCGCCACCCGTTCTTCTGCCACCGCACCCACCAGCTGTCGCGGAAGCAGTTCACCACGTAGGTCGAGTCCGACACGATGGTGAGTTGGCCGGCGTTGGCGCGCAGCGCCTCGAGCACGGCGCGCACCTCCATGCGCTGGTTCGTGGTGCGCCGCTCGCCCCCGGAACCGTGCGGTTCGCCGTCGGGGGCGACCGCCCAGGCCCATCCTCCGGGCCCGGGGTTCCCCGAACAGGCTCCGTCTGTGTAGATGACCGTCATCGCCGATCACTGTAGGGACACAGCGGGTTACTGGACGGTAACGGTGAGAGACTGTGGGCCATGATCTTCGACGGGTACGTTCACCAACTCCCCGACAGCGACCCGGGCGAGACAACCGAGTGGCTCGACAGCCTCGATGCCGTCATCGACGCCCACGGCAAGCCTCGCGCCCGCTTCCTGCTGTCGAAGCTCCTCGAGCGCGCACGCGAGAGCCAGGTCAGCTTCCCCGCCACCGTCAGCACCCCGTACGTCAACACCATCCCGCGCGAGATGGAGCCGTGGTTCCCGGGCGACGAGTACATCGAGCGCCGCATCCGCGCCTTCGTGCGCTGGAACGCGGCGGCCATGGTGGTGCGGGCGAACAAGTCGGCCGACGGCATCGGTGGCCACCTGAGCACGTTCGCCAGCTCGGCGAGCCTCTACGAGATCGGCTTCAACCACTTCTTCCGCGGCAAGGACGACGGCAACGCCGGCGACCACGTGTACTTCCAGGGTCATGCCGCACCGGGCATCTACGCCCGGGCGTTCCTCGAGGGCCGCCTGGCCGAGGAGGACCTCGACCACTTCCGTCGCGAGATCGGCCGCGACGGGCGTGGCCTGTCGAGCTACCCGCACCCGCGCCTCATGCCGCACTTCTGGGAGTTCCCCACGGTCAGCATGGGCCTCGGGCCGCTGACGGCGCTCTACCACGCACGCTTCAACCGCTACCTGCTCAACCGCGAGCTCGACGACACCAGCGGCAGCCGGGTGTGGGCGTTCCTCGGCGACGGCGAGTGCGACGAGCCCGAGACCCTCGGCGCCCTGTCGCTCGCCAGCCGCGAGAAGCTCGACAACCTCGTGTTCGTCGTGAACTGCAACCTGCAACGCCTCGACGGCCCGGTGCGCGGCAACGGCAAGATCATCCAAGAGCTCGAAGCCGTGTTCCGCGGCGCGGGCTGGAACGTCATCAAGGTGATCCTCGGCTCGAAGTGGGACCCGCTGCTCGCGAAGGACAAGGACGGCGTGCTCCTCAACAAGCTGAACACGACCGTCGACGGCGAGTTCCAGCGGTACACGATCGAGCAGGGCGCGTACATCCGCGACAACTTCTTCGGGCCCGACCCTCGGCTGCGGCAGATGGTGCAGCACCTCACCGACGACGATCTGGTGAACCTGCCGCGCGGCGGCCACGACTACCGCAAGCTCTATGCGGCGTACAAGGCGGCTACCGAGAACCTCGGCTCCGGCGCCCCCACGGTGATCCTCGCGAAGACGATCAAGGGGTGGACGCTCGGCCCCGAGATCGAGGGCCGCAACGCCACGCACCAGATCAAAAAGATGAACAAGGGCCAGTTGCTCGCCCTGCGCGACCGGCTGTACCTGCACGACGAGATCCCCGAGTCGGCGCTCGACTCCGACATCCCGCCGTACTTCCGACCGAGCGAGGACTCGGTCGAGTACCAGTACATGGTCGAGCGCCGCAAAGGCCTCGGCGGCAGCATCCCCAAGCGCAGGTCTGCACCGCGCAAGCCCCTCACCCTGCCCGACGACGAGGCGTTCGCCGAGCTGCGCAAGGGCTCGGGCGAGCAGTCGGTCAGCACCACGATGGGCTTCACACGTCTGTTGCGCAACCTCGCCCGCGACGAGGGGTTCGGCAAGCACGTCGTGCCGATCATCCCCGACGAGGCCCGCACCTTCGGCATGGACTCGCTGTTTCGCGAGCTGAAGATCTACGCATCGCAGGGTCAGAAGTACGAGCCGGTCGACCACGACCTGCTGCTCAGCTACGCCGAGGCCGCCAACGGTCAGATCCTCGAGGAGGGCATCACCGAGGCGGGCGCGATGTCGAGCTTCATCGCCTCGGCCACGAGCTATTCACACCGCGGCCTCGCCACCGTGCCCTTCTACACCTTCTACTCGATGTTCGGCTTCCAGCGGGTCGGCGACCTCATCTGGCAGGCCGCCGACTGTCGCGCCCGCGGCTTCCTGATGGCCGCCACTGCAGGCCGCACCACGCTGCTCGGCGAAGGGCTCCAGCACCAGGACGGGCACTCGCTCGTGCTGGCGTCGACCGTGCCGCCGGTGCAGGCCTACGACCCGGCGTTCGCGTACGAGGTGGCCACCATCGTGCAGGCCGGCCTCGAGCGCATGTACGGCGTCGCTGGCTATGAGGATCCGGACGTCTTCTACTACCTCACCCTCTACAACGAGAACTACCCGATGCCCGTCGCGCCCGATGTGCCCGACCTCGCCCAGCAGATCATGCGCGGCCTGTACCGCTTTGCCGAGGCAGCCCCGGCGACGCGCCAGGCGACGCTGCTGTTCAGCGGTTCCGCCCAGGGTCCGGCACAGGCGGCCGCAGCCGCCCTGCGCGAGCGCTACGACGTGGGCGTCGAGCTGTGGTCGGCGACGTCGTACAAGAAGCTGCGCGAGGACGCGCTGGCGGTCGAGCGGTGGAACCGCCTGCACCCGTCACAGGAAGCCCGCACGCCGATGGTGAGCGAGCTGTTGGCCGGCACGCCCGGCCCCATCGTGGCGGTCACCGACTTCATGAAGATCGTGCCGGAGCAGATCGCCCGCTGGGTGCCCGACCGTTCCTTCACGCCGCTCGGCACCGACGGCATGGGCAGGTCCGACACCCGCGAGGCGCTGCGCCGGTTCTTCGAGATCGACGAGGGCCATGTGGTGGTGGCGGTGCTGTCGGCGCTGCTCGCCGACGGCCAGGTCGACGCCGACCTGGTGTCGAGGGCGATCACCGACTACGGCATCGACCCCGAGGCGCTCGACCCGTACCAGTTCTGAGCCACCCCACCCCC
>JBEGOE010000435.1:0-4589 GCA_041182165.1 Actinomycetota bacterium | reverse complement strand
CTGGCGCGTCGCCTGGCGGTCACCCACCACCCCGCTGAAGCCGACCTCGACCCGGTCGGCCGGCAGCTTCGGCACACCGCCGTCGGATCGGTGGAGCGCGTCGACCCGGCCCTCGGTGCGGGCCGGCAGCTGGCCGGCGGCTCGCAGCGCCGGGCCGGCGGCCAGCATCGCCTCCCACGCGAGGGGCAGGTCGACGGCGATGTCGCCGGTGAAGGCGGGACGGAGCGGTTCGATCACCGCCGCGTCGCGGCCCTGGGCGAGGAGCTCCCAGATGACCGGGATGCTCGCAACCGTGCGCTCGGCGTCGGTCGCGCTGAAGCGATGGGGCCCGATCGTCTGCATGCCGACATCGTACGTAGAGTCACGGTCCATGACGGTTGAACACTTCGACGTGGTGGTGGTGGGTGCCGGCATCTCCGGTATCGGTGCGGGCTACCACCTCCAGACGATGTGCCCGGGTCGGAGCTACGTGATCCTCGAGGGCCGTGACGACATCGGCGGCACGTGGGACCTGTTCCGCTACCCCGGTGTGCGTTCCGACAGCGACATGCACACCCTCGGCTACCGGTTCGAGCCGTGGACCGAGGCGAAGGCGATCGCCGACGGCCCGTCGATCCTGCAGTACCTGCGCGACACGAGCTGCAAGTACGGGATCGACCGGCACATCCGGTTCCGCCACCTCGTGCGCCGGGCCGAGTGGTCGAGCGCGGACGCCCGCTGGACCGTCGAGGTCGACCGCAAGAACAGCGACGGAACGGTCGCCGACGACACCGTCACGATCACGTGCAACTTCCTGTTCATGTGTTCGGGCTACTACTCGTACCAGGGCGGTTACACGCCCGACTTCCCCGGCATCGACCGGTTCCGCGGGCAGGTCGTGCACCCGCAGCAGTGGCCCGACGACCTCGACCACACCGGCAAGCGCGTGGTCGTCATCGGTTCGGGTGCCACCGCCATGACCCTGATCCCGGCGATGGCCGACCGGGCCGAGCACATCACGATGCTGCAGCGCTCGCCCACGTACGTGGTGTCGCGGCCCGACACCGACCCGGTGGCGAATGCCCTGCGCACGGTGCTGCCCGATCGGTGGGCGTACGGCGTCACGCGCTGGAAGAACACCACGATGCAGCAGTTCGTCTACAACAAGACGCGCACCGAGCCCGAGAAGGTGAAGGCCAAGCTGCTCGAGATGGTGCGCGCCGAACTGGGCCCCGACTACGACGTCGACCGGCACTTCACCCCGAGCTACGACCCGTGGGACCAGCGCCTCTGCCTCGTCCCGAACAGCGACCTGTTCACGGCGATCAAGGCAGGCAAGGCCGAGGTGGTCACCGACCACATCGCCACGTTCGACGAGACCGGCATCGTGCTCGAGTCGGGCCGGCACCTCGATGCCGACATCGTCATCACGGCCACCGGCCTGCAGCTCGTGACGCTGGGCGAGATGGAGTTCGTGGTCGACGGCGAGCCGGTCGACTTCTCGAAGACGTGGAGCTACAAGGGCTTCGCGTACTCCGACGTGCCCAACCTCGCGTCGGCGTTCGGCTACATCAACGCGTCGTGGACGCTACGCGCCGACCTGATCTGCGAGTACGTCTGCCGTCTGCTCAACCACATGCAGGCCACCGGCACGGCGCAGTGCACGCCGCGCCTGCGCACGAGCGACCGCAACATGCCCGAGCGGCCCTGGATCGACGACTTCTCGGCCGGCTACATGCAGCGCGTGATGCACCTGTTCCCGCGCCAAGGCGACCGCGAGCCGTGGATCAACCCGCAGAACTACGGCCGCGACAAGAAGATGTTCCGAAAGGGACGCGTCGACGACGGGGCGATGCAGTTCACCCTCGCCCCCGATCGGGCCGCGGCGGGTGCCGGTTCGCGCTGAACCCGCCAACTCGTAGGCTGTCGCGCATGACCGAGCTCGTCGACGCAGCCACCGCCCAGGACCCGTTCGCCGACCTGCGGCTCACCGAGTGGACCTCGTGCGGCGGGTGCGCTGCGAAGTGGGGCGCGTCACTGCTCACCGACCTGGTGCGCGACATGCCGGGTGGGGCCGACCCCTCGCTGCTGGTGGGCCTTGCGCCGTTCGACGACGCGGCGATCTACCAGGTGGCCCCCGACGTGGCGCTGGTGAGCACCACCGACTTCTTCCCGCCGCTCGTCGACCACCCGTCCGACTTCGGCGCGATCGCCGCGGCGAACGCGTGCAGTGACGTGTTCGCGATGGGCGGCCGGGTCGCGATCGCCGTGAACGTCGCCGCGTTCCCCGAGCACTTCCCGCGTGAGGCGATCGTCGCGATCTTCGATGCAGCGGCCGCCGTGGTGGCCGAGGCCGGTGGCACGATCGCCGGTGGCCACACCATCCGCAACCCCGAGCCGATCTTCGGTCTCGCGGTGCAGGGCGTGGTGCACCCCGACCGCGTGTTCCGCAAGGGCGGTGCGATGCCCGGCGACGTGCTGATGCTGTCGAAGCCGATCGGCACGGCGCTCGCGCTCGCCGGTGGCGACGCGGCGTCGAAGGCTGCGGCCATCGCCGGCATGCGCCGGATCAACCGGTTGGCGTCCGAGCAGTTGCAGGCGCTGGGCGCGGTGGTGCACGCCGTCACCGACGTCACCGGCTACGGCCTGGCCGGCCACGGGTGGGAGATGGCCGAGCGCGGTGGCGTGGCGATCGAGATCGACACCGACGGCATCGTCGCCTACCCGGGCGCCCGTGAGGCGGCCGAGCGTGGTGTGCGCACCGGCGGCGACCCCCGCAACCGCGAGTACGTCGCCGATCACCTCACGTCCACCGCGTCGGCCGCCGGTGAGGCGCTGTGCATGGACCCGCAGACCTCGGGCGGCCTGCTCGCCGCGGTCGACCCGATGGCCGCCGCCCAGCTCGGCGAGGGCTGGTGGCGCGTGGGCGTGGTGGGCGAGGGCCCGGCCCGGCTCGCGCTGCGCTGAGCCGAGGTTCCCCGTGGCCTCGCGCGCGCCCACCCGCACCATCGAGAAGGAGATGTGGGCCCGCGGGCACGAGGTGGTCGTCGGCATCGACGAGGTGGGCCGCGGCGCCTGGGCCGGGCCGCTGATGGTGGGCGCCGCGATCCTGCCGCGCGACAAGCGGGTGAACGGTGTGCGTGACTCGAAGGTGCTCACCGAGACCAACCGCGAGCTGCTGTTCGACCGGGTCGCCGCATGGTGCGACACGTGGGCGGTCGGCGCTGCCAGCCAGGAGGAGTGCGATGCTCTCGGGATGGCCGCAGCGCAACGGCTCGCTGCCCGCCGCGCCATCGAGGGGCTCGCGATCGTGCCGGACGTCGCTGTGGTCGACGGCAGCTGGAACTTCGTCACGCCGCACGTTCCGCATGTCGAGATGCGGGTGAAGGCCGACCTGCACTGCCTGTCGGTGGCCGCTGCGAGCATCCTCGCGAAGGTCACCCGCGACCGGCTGATGCGCGAGCAGGCGCTGCACTACCCGCAGTGGGGATTCGACACGAACAAGGGGTATCCCTGCCCCATGCACAAGGCAGCGCTGCAGGGGTACGGGCCGTCGTCGATCCACCGTCGCACCTGGGTGTTCATGGACAACTACGTGCCATGGCCCGGGGTGCCGCGGCGCCCGCCGGCGGGCACTGTCCGCCTCGACCAGCCGTCGTTGTTCTGATGGACGAGCACCGGGGGGTTGGGCACAGGGACGCCGGGCACAGGGAGGTCGTCGTGGTCGGGGCGGGGCTCGCTGGACTGCGGTGCGCCACCGACCTGATGGCGGCCGGCCGCGACGTCGTCGTGCTCGAGGCCCGTGATCGGGTGGGTGGCCGGGTGCTGAGCCACCGCTTCACGAACGGCCAGTGGTGCGAGCGTGGCGCCGAGTTCGTCTGCGGCGCGCACACCGAGGTGCTCGCGCTGGTCGAGCGGTTCGGGTTGGTGCTCACCGATGTGGCGACCGGCGATGACGACGATGCACGGCTGCTCGACATGGGTGGCCGGACCACGCCGTTCAGCCTCCACCACTCCCTCGTCGACGACCTCGGCCGGTGGCGTGCCGCGCTCGACCGACTTGCCTCGACGATCGACCCGGCCGATCCGGCATCGTCGCCCCACGCGGCCGAGCTCGACGCGCTGCCGCTCTCGGCGCTCGTCGACGCGTCCGAGCTCAGCCTCGTGGCGCGGGTCGTGGTGGGCCGCGATGTGCGCACCGAGTACATGCTCGGCCCCGACAACGTGTCGCAGCTGATGGCGGCGTGGAACACGATGCTGCAAGATCGCTCCGGCGACGGCCTCGAGGCGCACCGGATCGTGGGTGGCAACGACCAGCTCGCGTCCCGTCTGGCGGCGCCGCTCGGCGATCGCATCCGGCTCGGGCAGGCGGTGTCGATGCTGTCGCCCGACGATGGTGAGGTCGTGCTGCGATCGGGAGAGCGACTCACCGCCGACCACGTCGTGGTCACCGTGCCGCTGCCGGTGCTGAGCAGGATGTGGAGCGACATGCCGGCGGCCCTCGGGCGAGTCGGCTACGGCGTCGGCGGCAAGGTGGGTGTGCAGGTGAGCCGGCGGATCTGGCGTGATGCGGGTCGCGACGGTGGCGTCGTGACCGAGCGGTCGTGGGG
>JBEGOE010000434.1:0-12197 GCA_041182165.1 Actinomycetota bacterium | reverse complement strand
GGTAGCGCTCGGCGGTCTCGGTGAGCTCGTAGCGGTCGGCGATCTGGTCGAGGAAACCGAACGTGACGAGCGCGTCGCACACGTGACGCAGGTGCGGCGCCGACACACCGAGGTGGTCGGCGAGTGGCTCGACCTCGCACGGGCCGAGGGCCTGCACGCCGTCGAACACACCGAGCTCGACACCGGCGACCAGCGTCCAGTACGACCCGAATCCCTGGATGACACCCCACACCGGCCCCGAGGGCGGCGGCTTGTAGTCGCGCCACGGCCGGCCGCGACGGGCCATCGTGTGGCCCTTCTTGAGTTCGGGGTACGGCGAGTCGGTGCTCACGGCTCGAGCAGGATCTTGCCGAAGAAGTCGGATCGCATCATCTTGTCCTGCGCCGCCGCAGCCTCGGCGAGCGGGTACACGCTGTCGACCACGGAGGTGAAGCCGGCCGTCGTGTACAGGTTCCAGGCCTCGGCGAACTCGGCGTAGCGGTACGGGTCGGAGCCGAGGATCTGGATCCCCATGTGGAACATGAAGCCGAGGGACGGGATGGTGGCCGTGTCACCGCTGGTGTTCCCGCAGTTGACGAGACGGCCACGCGGCTTCAGCGAGAACATCGACGGCGCCCAGAGCGCCGTGCCGATGTGGTCGAACACCATGTCGACGCCGACGCCGCCGGTGATCTCGCGAGACCAGGCGACGATGTCGCCGGTCCGGTTGTTGAGCACGTGGTCCGCACCCATCGCGAGCGCCTGCTCGCACTTCTCGTCCGTGCCGGCCGTGGCGAGCACGATGGCACCGGTGTGCTTGGCGAGCTGGATGCCGGCCATCGACACACCGCTGCCTGCGGCGTGCACCATCATCGTCTCACCGGCACCAAGGTTGCCCACGGGGAACAGCGCATGGAATGCGGTGAGCCACGCCGTAGGGAAGCACACCGCCTGGTGCCAATGCATGTCGTCGGGGATCGCGTGTACGTGCGTGTCGGGCACCAGACAGCGCTCGGCGTACCCGCCGTCAGCGTTCGCGCCGATGACGCCGAGGTCGCCGTACAGGTCGCCGCGGCCGGCGAGGTGTGAGCCCTCCGGAACCTCCGACAACGAGGGGTCGACGACGACGCGGTCACCGACGGCGACACGGGTGACCTCGCTGCCCACCTCGGTGACGGTGCCCACGACGTCCATGCCGGCGATGTGCGGCAGGGTGAATCCGGGCAGTGCGTACCAGCCGTTGCGCTGCACGACATCGAGGTGGTTGAGGGCCGTGGCGGCCACGTCGATCACCACGTCGCGAGCGCCGGGCGTGGGGTCGGCGACCTCGATGTGCTGCAGCACCTCGGGTCCACCGGGCTGGAAGTAGATGAGCGCCTTCAAGTGGTTCTCCTGTGGGGGTGGGGACGAGGCGGATGGGGCGGGTGGCGGTCAGGCCAGACCGCGCACGAAGGGTTGTGCCAGCGCCCGGGGCTGACGCGTGCGGGCGGCGAACACGGCGGTGAAGACCAGCGCCACGAGGTACGGCAATGTGGCGGCGAGCTGCGCGTTCATGCGGTAGCCGAGCACCGGGAGGGTCTGCTGCAGGGCGAAGAAGTACCCGAACAGCAGGCAGCCGAGGATGGTGCCGCGCAGCGTCCAGCCGCCGAAGATGACGGCTGCGATGGCGATGATGCCCTTCAGCCCGACGTGGCCCGACTCGTAGCCGGCGATCGAGATCTGGCCGAGCACCAGCACACCACCGCCGAGCCCCGACGTGAGGCCGGCGAACATGATCGCCTGGCGACGACGCCGGTTGACGTGGATGCCGCTGACGTCGGCTGCCTGCGGGCTGTCGCCGACGGACCGCAACTCGAGACCCCAGCGGGTGCGGAACATGAGCCACCATGCGAGCGGCACGAGCGGTACGACGAGATACATCGGCCAGGGCTGCCCGAAGAACGCCTCACCGACGAGCGGGATGTCGACGAGGCCCGGGATGCGGGTGGGTTGCACGACCTGTGTGACGGCCTCCCACCGGCTGTCGAGGAACAGCGCGAGGCCGAGCACGAAGATGTTGAGGGTGAGACCGACGACGAACTGGTCGATGGCCAACTGGTGCGACAGGTGCGCCTGTACGAGCGACACCAGCAGGCCGGCGAACATGCCGGCAAGCAGGGCGAGCGGCACGTTGTCGGTGGACGACCAGGTGATCGATGCGGTGTAGGCGCCGCCGATCATCATCGCCTCGAGCGAGATGTTGAGCGTGCCGCTGCGCTCGGCCACCCATTCACCGATGGCCGCGAAGGCCAGCACGATGGCGAACCGCATCGCCGAGTTGTACATCGCGTCTGCGCCGAGGATGTCGCCGACCGCGCCGAGTGCCGAGGCGATCATGCCACCACCACCGATACGACGGGCTCGTCGGCGGCTGCGGCAGCCGGGGGCGGTGTGACACGCCGTTGGCGCATCACCGCGACGGCGGGCGGCACCAGGAGAGCGAGCACGAGCAGCGACCGGACGACGTCGACGATCGATCGCTCGACGCCGGTGGCGGCCAGGAAGCCCGAGCCGGTACGCAACGCAGCGAAGACGAAGGCGATGGGGATACAGGCCAGCGGACGATTGCGCGCAACGAGCGCCACCAGCAGGCCCTCCCACCCGACGTTGTTGGCAAAGCCCGGCGTGAACCGGTAGTTCGCTGTGCCAGCAGTGAGCATCACCGCGCCGGCGAGACCGGCAAAGGCGCCGCTGAGCGCGAGCGCCGTCGCGCCGGCGATGACGACGGGCACGCCGATGCGCTGCGCCGTGCGGGCGTTGCGGCCGAGCACAGTGAGGCGGAAGCCCCAGGTGGTGCGGTGCAGGACGACGGACACAGCGATGGCGAGCACGACCGCAGCAACGACCGACCAGGGGAACTCGTTGCCGAAGATCCGGATGTAGCCGATGCGCGTCGACTCATCGAGTTGGGCGCTGGTCTGCACGCGGTTGGGCTTGTTCGGGTCGTCGTCGAGGAGCAGGAACGTACGCGTGAGCAGGTAGCCCGTGCCCTGCGAGGCGATGAACACGAGGAGCAGGGTGGTGATCACCTCGGGCACCTTGCGCCAGTACTTCAGCAGCGCCGCGATGCCCGCCCAGAGGGCTCCACCGACGAAGCCGGCGAGCACAGCGCCGGCAATGGCGAGCGGGCCGGAGAGATGGGTGGCGACGTAGGTGGCGGTGGCCGCACCGACGGCGAGCTGTCCCTCCTGGCCGATGTTGACGAGCCCGGCGCGGGCGGACACGATCGCCCCGAGTGACACGATGAGCAGCGGCGTGGCCTCGGCCAGGGTGTCCCCCCACCGACCGGGCTTGCGGATGGCGCCGTCGAGCAGCGCGTTCAGCACACCGCGCCACGGGCCGCCCGTGATCGAGATGAGGAGCGCCGAGAGCACGAGCGCAACGGTGACCGACAGTACGTACAGCCCCAGGAGCCACACTGCGTTCCGTACTGTGGCCTGGTCAGGACGGGTCATGCGCGCCTCCGGTCGGATCGGTGCCGGCGGCGATACCGCCGAGCAGGAGGCCGAGCAGCTCGGACGTGGCCTCGGAACGCTGCAGCTCGCCCATCACCTTGCCGCGGGTGAGCACGATGATCCGGTCGGAGAGATCGAGGATCTCCTCGAGCTCGGTGGAGACCAGGAGCACCGCGATACCGGACTCTGCTGCGGCTCGCAGGCGGCTGCTCATGTACTCGATGGCGCCGACGTCGAGGCCGCGCGTCGGCTGCGCCGCGACGAGCACCTTCGGCTTGCTGCTCATCTCGCGGGCGAGGACGACGCGCTGCTGGTTGCCACCCGACAGGCTGCCGAACAGCGAGTCGGGGCCGGCGCCCTGCACCTCGAACTCGCGCATCAACTCGAGCGCGACACGACGCTGCTCGGAGCGGCTGATGAGACCGCCGCGAGCGACGCTGTCTATGCGGTCGAGCAGCAGATTGTCGGCGATCGACATCGTGAGGACACAGCCGGAGTCGTGGCGGTCTTCGGGGATGATGGCGACACCCGCACGTGCCATGGCTCCGGCGCGTCCGGTGCGGACCACCGTGCCGTCGACGGTGACGCTGCCGTCGTCGAGCGCGATGAGGCTCGAGAGCACGTCGCCGAGCTCGCGCTGGCCATTGCCCTCGACACCCGCCACGCCGACGATCTCGCCGGCCCGCACGCGGATGGACAGGTTGTCGAGCACGGTGACACCACCGCGCACGAGGCGGGCGCTGTCGATGCGGAGCACCTCGGGTCGGTCGTCGAAGGACCGTGCGGCGACGGGCGAGGTGGCCGCGTCTCCGAGTTCGTCGGTGGCACCGAGGGCGGCCGCGCTGGTCCGCAGCGACACCTCGCGCCCCACCATCGCACGGGCGAGCGACGACGGCGTTGCACCGGAGGTCCGGGCGCGTTCGACGACGCGGCCCTGGCGCATGATCGTGACGGTGTCGGTGGCGTGCAGCACCTCGGCGAGCTTGTGGCTCACCAGGGCGACGGCGCGTTGCTCGCGTGCCACGACGTCGCGCAGCGTCGCGAAGAGCTGTTCGCTCTCGGCAGGCGTCAGCACCGAGGTGGGCTCGTCGAGGATGAGGATGCGCGGGTCGCGCCGCAGGCACTTGATCAGCTCGACGCGCTGGCGCAGGCCAGCGGAGAGATCGGACACCTGCGAGTCGGGGTCGATGCCCAGGCCGTAGTGCTCGGCCGTGGCCGCGACCTGGTCGCGCGCAGCGCGACGGTCGAAGCGGCGGTGGTCGCCGAGCAGGACGTTCTCCCACACGGTGAGCGACTCGACGAGGCTGAGGTGTTGGTGCACCATGCCCACCCCGAGGTCGGCGGCGGTCTGCGGATCGTGGATGACCGTTTCGTTACCGGCGACGGCGATGGTCCCTTCGTCGGGCTGCACGAGTCCGATGAGGATCTTCATGAGGGTGGACTTGCCGGCGCCGTTCTCACCGAGGACGCCGTGGATCTCACCCGGTACGAGCTCGAGGTCGACGTCGGCGCAGGCCGTCACCGGCCCGTAGCGCTTCGTGATCGAGGAGAGCCGCACCGCGGGGGCGGGCACCGTGGCGCCCGCCCCCTGCAGTGCATCATCAGGATGAGACAAGCTCAGCCGCCTGCGTAGGCCTGGCCCTTGATGGCACCGAAGTCGGCAGCGAAGTCGCCGGCGGCGATCTTCGCGTAGACGTCGTCCATCGCGGCCTGCTGCTCGGGCGTCGCATCGCAGATCTGTGCGCCCGGCTCGGGGTCGAGGCCCACGCGGAAGACACGGGTGTCACCTTCGTTGAAGGTTCCGGCCACGATCTCGTTCAGGATGGTGCCGAGGTAGTCGCCGCCGTCGAAGCGGACCTGGATCTGGTAGTCGAGGTCGGCGCTCTCGCACGCCTTCGACGAACCGGCCGACATCGTGATGACGCCCTTTTCGTTCGCCAACTTCACGACCGGCTCGAGCGCGCCACCCAGGTACGGGTAGACGGCGTCGACACCGTTGGTGATCGCACCGTTGAGCGCCTCGGTGGCGCCGGCGGTGTTGTCGAAGTCGAACGGGAAGTTGCCGGTGGGGATGTAGGTCATCGTGAACGCAGGATCGACTGCCTTGAGGCCCATCTCGAAGCCGAGGTACGCCTCCTTCTCGAAGTTGAGGTCACAGCACCCGATGAACGCAGCGCTGTCGCCGCCGGCGTCCTTCATCAGCAGGCCCGTGGCGTAGCCAGCGGTGTAGCTGATCTCGGACGAGTCGTCCTGGCTCTGGGCGAGGCCCGGGTCGGACGGGTAGCCGGCACCACAGTTGCAGTACCAGAAGATGTCGGGGTACTGGGCGATGAGGTCGACCAGCGGATCGGCGATCTCACTGGCACCGACGAAGATCGCGTCGACGCCCTGCTCGGCCAAGTTGGCCAGTTCGGTGGCGGCGTCCTCGGTGGTGATGTTGTCGACCACGATCGGCTCTTCGAAGCCCTCGGTGGCGGAGACCTCGGTGGCCTTGTCGACGAGGGCCTGGTAGTAGCCGCCGTCGTCACGCGGGCCTGCCGCGGCGATGCCGAACTTGACCTTGCCGTCACCGTTGGTGTCGAGGTCGAGTGCGCCGCTCGGCGCGGCGGTGTCGGCTGGCGCGGCGGTGTCGGCTGGCGCGGCGGTGTCGGCCGGTGCCGCCGACTCGGCGGGTGCCGTGGTGGCGCCGCTGCTGTCACTGTCACTGCCGCACGATGCGGCAACGATGCTCAGCGCAGCAATCGCAGCGATGGCGATCCTGGACTTCATCATGAGTGGTCTCCCCCTGGAGTGTGTTGGTGTTGCGGTGTTGGTGTTGGTGTTGCGGTGTTGGTGTTGCGATGTTGGTGTTGCGACTGCTCTGCTTGGTCACGGCGGCGTTTCGGCCACGTTGACTTCGTGTTCGGCGGGCTCGGGTCGTCACACGGTGTGCGCCGAGCGACTGGTGGATCCGTGGTCGGCTCCGGTGGTCACCTCCTCCTCAACTCGTCGACGACGGCCTTCTTGTGGCGGTAGGCGCTGGTGAGCGGTTCGCCCGCTGCCAACGCCTCTGCCACGAGCGCTTCACCGGCCGCATAGCGCCGTGCGGCATCGAGCACCTCGTCGAGGCGCCCGTCGCGCACGCGCACCACACCGGTGCAGTCGGCGATGATGTGGTCGGTGGCGGCGACGTCGACGTCGGCCACCTGCACGTCCACATCGACGCCCCTGATCTGTGCCCAGCCATTCGGGCCGGCCACCTGTTCGCCGCTCGCGTACACGGGCACGCCGAGCCGCTCGAGGTCGGGACGGTCACGGACCCAGCCGTGCACCAGCACGCCGGCGACGCCCTGCTGCTTGGCCGCACTGCACAGGATCTCGCCGAACATCGCGCCGGGCAGCGCCTCGGCGCCGGCGACGACGACGATCCGGCCGGTGAGGTCGTTCGACAGCACGTCGTACATCGCGCCGAAGCCCTCACCGTGCGGGGCTGCGTTGATGGAGACCGTGAGCGCCCTGCCGACCACAGGCGCAGGCGCCCCCACGACGGCGCGCAGGGGTGGCGTGAGCCAGCCGTCGTCGTCCCAGAGCGCGAGCACGTCGGCGATGGCCGACACCGAGGGGATGTTCATGCCGACGGCCATGCCCGGCGGTAGCGATCGACGAGCCAGCGGTTGAACTGCACGTGGCTGGCCTCCTGCCACGAGTACCGGCCTCGGGCGGCGAAGCGGCTGTGCATGCCCCGCTGCACCTTGGTGGTGGCGTCCTGGTCCTGGCGCACGAACACCTGCACGCCCGCATCGCTCATCTGGTACAGGTGGTCGAACATCGGGTGGGCGAGCGCCGAGGGGTGGAGCAGATAGCCGATCTCGACGTCGATGGTGTCTGCCGTCTTCGGCCGGATGATGAAGAAGAACGCCTGGTCGGGTGCCGTGCCGAAGCACAGGGTCGGCGGCATGAGGGCGAAGGTCGAGCGGGTGCGCTCCTCGTCCGTCAACTGCGGGAACACCGGCATGAGCGCCTTGGTCGTGGCGTTGAAGCCACCGTCGATATGGGTGTAGCCGTTCGTGCGGAAGATGACGTTCGAGTCGGGCTGCCAGTCGACCGGGAACTCAGCGAGCTCGCTGGGGCAGAAGTCCTGGATGGTGTGGTGCAGCTTGTTCGCGTGGTAGCCGTCGTTGAAGTTCTCGAACATCACCTTCCAGTTCCACGGGAGATCGGTGAGCGTGAACGTGCCGGGGCACACGGTGTTCTCGAGGTCGTAGTGCTCGAGGTACGGCTCGTAGGTCGCAAGGGTGGGAGCGAGCGGCGCTGCGTTCGGGTCGAGGTGGACGAAGATGAAGCCCTGCCACAGCTCGACCCCCAGAGCGGGCAGCGGGTACTCCTTCTTGTCGAAGCCCTCGGTGCGCTCCATCGCCGGTGCACCGAGCAGGCGGCCGGTGAGGTCGTAGCTCCAGAGGTGGTACGGGCAGGTGAACTTCGTGCAGCTGCCGCTGTCGGTCTCGCCCACCACCTGCATGCCACGGTGCTGGCAGACCGACGAGAAGGCGTGGATCTCGCCGTCCTTGGCGCGCGTGACGATGATGTGCTCGCCACTGGCGGTGGTGGTGGCGAAGTAGTTGCCGGGCTCGGGCACGCGGTCGGCGCGGCCGACGCACTGCCACTCGGTTGCGAACACGGCCTCGCGCTCGAACGCGAGGAACTCCTCTTCGATGTAGATCGACGGTGGCATCGTGATCGCAGTGGCGACGTCGGTGACCGACGCGTCGAACGAGGCCAGGAGCTGAGGGGTCAGCACGCTGCCGGCGGTCGTCGCGGCATGGTGGACGGTGTTGGCCGTGGTGTCGTGGGGCGTGCTGGTCATGTGGTCACCTCGTGCTGGGAAGGGTCTCGGCGTCTGGGTCGCGGAGGAGGAAGGTGCGGATCTTGCCGACGCTCGTACGTGGCAGTTCGGCCACGAACGTGATGTCGCGGGGCCGCTTCGACTTGGTGAGGTGGGCCTCGCACCAGGCGTGCACCTCGTCGGCGGTGAGGCCGGCCTGAGGGTCGCGGGCCACGACGAAAGCCACGGGCACCTCGTCGCGCACCTCGTCGGGCCGCCCGACGACCGCTGCCTCGAGCACACCCGGGTGGGCGGTGAGCACCTGCTCGACCTCGACGGTCGAGACGTTCTCGCCGGCTACCTTCAGCACGTCCGAGCGACGTCCGTCGAAGAAGAACCGCCCGGTGGCGTCGCGGTGCGCACGGTCGCCGGTGACGAACCAGCCGTCGCGGAACGAGCGCTCGGTGGTGGCGGGGTCGTCAAGGTAGCCCGCGAACAGCGTGATGCCGGGCGTGCCGCGCACCACCAGTTCACCCGTTTCGCCGGGGTCTGCAGGTGCGCCGTCGGGGCGTTGCACCTCGACCTCACACCCGGGCGTGACAGACCCCATGGTGGACGGTTGCGGTGCTGCGGCCTCGTCGGTGAGGACGGCGGGAATCGTCTCGGTCATGCCGTAGAGCTGGCGCGGCGCGCAGCCGAGCAGCGCTGTGAGCTCGGCGTGCTGGGCATCGCTGATGTTGATCGCGTACCAGCAGTGCTGCAGCGCGACGCCGGGCACCGGCGTGGCGCCACGAGCGAGGATCATGCGGATGGGGGCGGCGAAGAGGCTGGCGTGCGTTGCACGGTGCCGTGCCGCCTGGGTGAGGAAGCGACTCGCCGAGAACGTGTGCATCAGCGCCACCGAAGCGCCGACCCACACGGCCGACGTGATGCTGTAGTACTGGGCGTTGGCGTGGAAGAGGGGCAGCACCACGAGTTGGCGGTGGTGCGCCTCGAGCCCGGCCGCCGCCGCCATGGTGGCTCCGGTGAACGCGTAGTTGGCCTGGGTGATCTCGACGCCCTTGGGCGCCCCGGTGGTGCCGGACGTGAACATGACGGCGGCCCGGTCGGTGAGCCCCGGCTCGGCCCAGGCGACGTCGACGTCGGTGCCGAAGTCGTCGAGCACCACGTCGGTCTCGTCGACCTCCACCACGACGGTGGGCGAGCCGGTGGCCGCCTCGCGGTAAGCGTCGGCGCGGGTGATGGCACAGAATCCGACGACCGGCTGCGTGCGCCGGAGGTGGCCACTCAACTCTGCGGCTGTGGCCATCGGGTCGGACGGGACGATCGAGGCACCGAGGCCGGACGTCGCGAACCACACTGCGACGAACGTGGGCGAGTTCGTCAGCGCGATCTGCACCGACGAGCCGGCGCCGACGCCGTGGCCGGCAAGGAACGACCCGGCGCGGGCCACCACCTCGTCGAACTCGGCGTAGGTCCACGTGGCCACCTGGCCGTCGGGGCGCTCGAACACGAGGAACGTGGCGTCGGGCGCGGACGCGACAGCACGCCGCCAGGCGTGCCAGAACGTCACCGCTCCGGGCCAGTCCATGTCAGCTGACCGACTCCACCACGGCGCCGTAGCCGCCGCCACCCGGCAGATCGAGGCGGACGTGATCGCCCGGCTGCAGCGTGACTCGGGCCTGGGTGCGGACGGGCTCGCCGTTCACGGTGAAGGCTCCGGCCGAGCCGGCCTCGCCACCGAAGATCCCCTCGGGAGACTTGTCGAGGCGGGAGGTGAATGCGTTGAGCTTCCACGGCTTCTCGGTGTCGACCGTGAACTCGATCGTCTGGCCGAGGCCGCCCACCTGGTTGCCGTGGCCCCCGCTGTCGAGGCGGAGCTCCTTTCGCAGGAACCGGATGGGAGCCGACGCCTCGACGACCTCGATCGGCACGGCAGCGACCCCGGTGGGGTACGAGCACGCCGACAGGCCGGGCTTGGCCGAGCGGGCCCCGACGCCACCGGCGTAGGTGAACATCGCGGTGATGAACGGGCGGCCATCGTCGTGGTTGCCGCTGACCTGCATGGTCCATACGGCGCCCGAGCCCTCGGCCATGGCGTTGGCCGGGCGGATCTGGGCCAGCGCCTTCAGCAGCGCGTTCGGCAGGAACATGCCGACGACGTGACGAGCGGTGCCCGGCATCGGCGACACGGCGTTCACGATCGAGCCGACCGGCGCCTCGACCTTGATGGGCTCGAGGCTGCCGTGGTTGTTCGGCAGCTCGGGATTCAGCACCGACCGCACCGTGAAGGTGGTGTAGGCGTGGGTGTAGTTCTTGACGACGTTGCTGCCGAAGGGGCTTGCGCCCGACGAGCCCTCGTAGTCGACCGTGATCTCGCCGGCCACCGGGTCGACGGTGATCGCGCACACGATGTCGATGATGCTGCCGTCGGCGAGATCGAGGATCGCGCTGGCACGGTAGGTGCCTGCCGGCAGCTCACGGATGCTGGCCCGGGTGGCGGCTTCGGACCGCGTGATGATCTCGTCGGCGAGCTCTTCGATGTCGTCGAGGTCGTGGCGCTCGCACAGGGCCAGCAGGCGCTGTGCCCCGACCTCGCCGCTCGCCATCTGGGCGTGCAGGTCGCCGGCCATGTGGTCGGGCTGGCGGACGTTCGAGAGGATGAACTTCCACACGTCGTGGTTGCGCTCACCGGCGATCATGAGGCGGCAGATGGGGATCCACAGGCCCTCCTCGAACACGTCGCGCCCACCGGCGCCGATGCCGTAGCCGCCGACGTCGGTGTGGTGGATGGTGGAGCCGAAGAACGCGATGACGCGGCCCTTGCTGAACACCGGGTACAGCACGGTGACGTCGAGCAGTTGGCCCGCCGTCTTGTACGGGTCGTTGGTGATGAGGACGTCGCCCTCCACCAGCGTGTCGGTGGGGTAGTCGTCGAGCATCGCCGACGCGGCACGAGCAAGCGAGTTGATGTGCCCGGGCGTGCCGGTGACGGCCTGGGCGACCATGCGGCCACGGCGGTCGAACACTGCGTTCGCGAGGTCGCCGGCCTCACGAACGATCGGCGAGAACGCGGCGCGCTGCAGCGCCCGCGCCTGCTCGTTGACCGTGGCGATGAGGCTCTGCCACAGGACCTCGAGCTCGATCGGCTCGATCGTGCTCATCGTGCACTCCCTTCGGTGTTGCCCGTGCGGCCCGCAGCCACACGGTCGGCGACGAGCGAGCCGTCGGCGACGATGCGTGCGGTCCAGCCGGGGCGGATGACTGCGGTGGTTTCGCGCTCTTCCACGATGGCCGGGCCTTCGATGACCTGTTCGAGGCCGAGCTCGTTGCGGCGGTAGACGGGGGTGTCGACCACACCGGCGCTGCGCGAGAAGCGGACGGGCCGGGTGCGGTGCGGAGCCCCGTGGGTGGTGCCCACCTCGTACCGCGGCTCGACCGTGGCCGACGGCGCAAATGCCGAGAGCCGCCAGGTGACGGCTTCGACGCCCACGTCGGGGATCGTGAGGCCGTAGATGCGGCGGTAATCGGCCTCGAAGCGCTCGACCACGTCCGCGTAGGTGACGGGCCAGTGGTCGCCCTCGCCGACCCAGATGGTGATCTCGTTGCCCTGCCCGATGTAGCGGGCATCGACGCCGTAACGGAAGCGGATGTCCTCGGCCGCTACACCGGCGGCGGCGAGCACGCGCCGGCCTTCGTCGCGCAGTTCGTCGAGCATCGCGTCGCGGCGCTCGAGCGGCTCGCCCGGCTGGTCGAACTCGGCGAGCGGGCGGACCATGCTGCGAGCGAGGTCGATTCGGACGGGCGTGACCAGCGTGCCGAAGGCGGACAGGACGCTGGCGTTCACGGGGAACACGACGCGGGGCGACTCGAGCAGGTCGGCGACGCCACATGCGTGAACAGGACCGGCGCCGCCGAAGGCG
>JBEGOE010000433.1:0-3328 GCA_041182165.1 Actinomycetota bacterium | reverse complement strand
TGAGCACAGCGGCCGGGTCGCTGATCTGGCGCTGGATGACGCGCTTCAACGGGCGTGCGCCGAAGCTCGGGTCGTAGCCCTCGTGCGCCAGCAGCGTCATCGCCTCGGGGGTGACCTCGAGGACGATGCGGCGGTCGGCCACCCGACGGCGGAGGCCGGCGAGCTGGATCTCGACGATGTGGCGGAGGTCGGCCTCGGTGAGCGCCCGGAAGCGGATGATCTCGTCGACCCGGTTGATGAACTCGGGCTTGAAGAAGCCGAGCGGGTCGCCGACGAGATTCGACGTCATGACGATGACCACGTTCGTGAAGTCGACCGTGCGACCCTGGCCGTCGGTGAGGCGGCCGTCGTCGAGCACCTGGAGCAGCACGTTGAACACGTCGGGGTGCGCCTTCTCGATCTCGTCGAGCAGGACGACGCTGTAGGGCCGGCGCCGCACCGCCTCGGTGAGCTGGCCGCCCTCGTCGTAGCCGACGTAGCCGGGGGGCGCACCGATGAGGCGGCTGACGGAGTACTTCTCCATGTACTCGCCCATGTCGATGCGGACCATCGCCTTGTCGTCGTCGAACAGGTACTCGGCCACGGCCCGGGCGAGCTCGGTCTTGCCGACGCCCGTGGGCCCGAGGAACATGAACGAGCCGATCGGGCGGTTCGGGTCGCTGAGGCCGGCGCGTGAGCGACGGATGGCGCTCGACACCGCCGTGACCGCCTCGTCCTGGCCGATGACCCGTTGGTGGAGGAGATCCTCGAGGTGGACGAGCTTGGCCATCTCGCTCTCCATCAGGCGCGAGACCGGCACGCCGGTCCACTTGCTGACGACCTCGGCGATGTCCTCGGCGTCGACCTCTTCTTTCAGCATGCGGTTGCCCGACTGCAGGACGTCGAGGTGGTCGGTCGCCTCGGTGATCCGCCGCTCGAGCTCGGGGATGCGGCCGTAGCGGATCTCGGCGGCGAGGTTGAGGTCGGTCTCGCGCTCGACGTGCGTGCGCAGTTGCTCCAGCTCTTCTTTCAGCGTGCGGATGGCCGCGATGGCCTCCTTCTCGCTCTCCCAGTGGCCGCGCATCTCGCCCGACTGGTCGCGCAGCTCGTCGAGCTCGGCCACGATGTCGTCGAGACGCTCACGCGACGCGACATCGGTTTCCTTCGACAGCGCCACCTGCTCGATCTCGAGCTGCAGGATGCGCCGCTCGACCACGTCGATCTCGGTGGGCAGCGAGTCGATCTCGATGCGCAGCTTGCTGGCGGCCTCGTCCATCAGGTCGATCGCCTTGTCGGGCAGGAACCGGTTGGTGAGGTAGCGGTTGCTGAGCACCGCGGCGCTGACGAGCGCCGAGTCCTGGATGCGCACGCCGTGGTGGACCTCGTACCGCTCCTTCAGGCCGCGGAGGATGGCGATGGTGTCCTCGACCGTCGGCTCACCGACGTAGACCTGCTGGAAGCGGCGCTCGAGTGCGGGGTCCTTCTCGACGTGCTTGCGGTACTCGTCGAGCGTGGTGGCACCGATCATGCGCAGCTCACCGCGAGCGAGCATCGGCTTGATCATGTTCCCGGCGTCCATCGCGCCCTCGGCGCCACCGGCACCGACGATCGTGTGGATCTCGTCGACGAACGTGATGACCTCGCCGGCCGCGTCGGTGATCTCCTTGAGCACCGCCTTCAGCCGCTCTTCGAACTCGCCGCGGTACTTGGCGCCCGCCAGCATCGAGGCGATGTCGAGCGAGATGAGGCGCTTGTCCTTCAACCCCTCGGGCACGTCGCCGTCGGCGATGCGGCGAGCGAGGCCCTCGACGATGGCGGTCTTGCCGACACCCGGCTCGCCGATGAGCACAGGGTTGTTCTTGGTGCGGCGGCTGAGGACCTGGATGACCCGGCGGATCTCGTCATCACGGCCGATGACCGGATCGATCTTGCCCTCGCGCGCCCGGGCCGTGAGATCCTGCCCGTACTTCTCGAGTGCCGCGAACTGCTCCTCGGGGTTCTGGCTGTTGACCCGGTGGCTGCCTCGGACCTCCTTGAGCGCCTGCAGCAGCTCTTCGCTGCCGACGCCCAGGCGGCTGTTCAGGGCGAGCAGCAGGTGCTCGACCGACAGGTAGTCGTCCTTCAGGTCCTTGCGGTACTGCTCGGCATTCTCGAAGGTGTTGGTGAGCTCGCGGTTCATGCGGGGCTCGTCGCCGCCGTACGCCTTGGGCAGCCTGGCCACGGCTTCGTCGGCCTTGTTGCGCACCATGAGCGGGGCGAGACCGAGCTTGGCCAGCACGGCGGGGGTGAGAGTGTCGTCCTGGCGAGCGAGGGCTGCCATCACGTGATCGGGGGTGAGCTCGGGATTGCTCAGCGCACGAGCCTGGTCGATCGCCGCAGCGACCGCCTCCTGCGTCTTGATGGTCCACTTCTTCGGATCGATCGCCATGGCCGAATCCTAGTACCACTGTCATAAAACCTGCTACGGGTCATATCAACCTTGGGGATGTGGTCGCTATGACGTCCGGCACATCACCGTCCACGCAGGGCGTACCCGGCGAGCGACGCCGACACACTCGACACTTCCCCCTGATTCGGAGTCTTCATGTCTGCACGTCGCACCACCTTCGTCCTCGCCGCGCTCGTCTGCGCGACCGTCATCCCGGCCGCCTGCGGCAGCGATGCCGACACCGCGAGCTCGACGCCCGCCACCACGCCCGCCACCACGGCCGCCACCACACCGGCCACCACGGCCGCTCCGGCGACGACCGCGCCGCCGACCGCGCCGCCGACGACCGAGGCCGGGCCGGCGATGGGCTCCATCATCGATGTCGCCACGGCGGCCGGCAACTTCACGATCCTCCTCGCCGCCGTCGAGGCAGCCGGGCTCACCGAGACCCTGGCCACCAGCAAGGTCACCCTGCTCGCCCCCACCGACGAGGCGTTCACCAAGCTCGGTCAGCCGACCATCGACGCGGTCCTCGCCGATCAGGTGACCCTGGTGGCGCTGCTGCAGAACCACGTGCTGCCCCAGCCGCAGGACGCCAAGACGCTCTCGATCTTCTCGAGCGTCGTGAACCTCAACGGCACGTCGCTGCCCGTGGTGTCCGACGGGACGACCATGACGATCGGTGGCGCCACGGTGACCGCCGCCGACGTCGAGGCCGACAACGGCATCATCCACGTCATCGACACGGTGCTGGTGCCGGCGGCCGGCTGACCCGGCTCAGCGAGCGGACGGCGGGTCGAGCGGCTGACCGAGTGCCCTCTCGGGCGGCACGGCGCCGCTCGGCCGCCGGCCCATCTGCTCGACCGCGTGGGCCAGCGCCTGCTGCAGGGCGGTGAGGCTCGCAGCGATGGCGGCCCGCTG
>JBEGOE010000432.1:0-2965 GCA_041182165.1 Actinomycetota bacterium | reverse complement strand
CCGGCGGGTGCGGCGGGCTTCGCTGCGCACGCCGCCGGAGCCGTCCGGGGTGCCGGTGCTCGGCCGGCGACGATCATCTGCGGGAGCAACATCGACCCGGCGGTCCTGGCCGCAGCGGTAGCGCTCCCGGGCTGAGAGCGCCGGTCAGAGCTGGGCGTCCGCCGGCGGCCGGACCGTCGAAGACCCTCCGATCCGCCCCCTCGCGCAGAGGCTGCGCGTGAGCCGTGGCCCAGACTGTGTGCGGGGATCAGCGGATCGGCAGCAACTGGGTCGCGACGTCGCTGTGGATGGCCGACAGCACGTTGGGCTCGGCTCGGGCCACGGGGTACCGGCCCGAGTTCAACCAGACGAGGAAGCGGTCGAACGCGAGCGGCGGCGAGATGCCGTAGCCCTGCGCGAGCTCGCAGCCGAGCACTCGGAGTCGATCCATCGTCGCCTGGTCCTCGACGCCCTCGGCGGCGATGTGCATGCCGAGGTTGTGACCGAGGTCGATCGTCGAGCGGACGATCACCTCGTCACGGTCGTCGAGCAGCATGTTCGTGACGAAGCTCCGGTCGACCTTCAGCTCCGACGCCGGCAGCATGCGCAGGTAGCTGAGCGACGAGAAGCCGGTGCCGAAGTCGTCGATCGACAGGTGCACGCCCAGGGCCCGCAGCCCCTCGGCCGTCGCCAGCGTTCGGGGACCGTCGGCGAGCAGCGCCGTCTCGGTGATCTCGAGAGTGAGTTGCTCGGGCGCCACCCCGTTGTCGCTGAGGCAGGACGCGACGCGCGAGACGATCCGCTCGTCGATCAGATCGAGCGTCGACAGGTTCACCGACACGTTGAGACGGAAGCCGAGGTCGTCGAGGAGGCGGATCGTCGCCACGCTCTTGCGCAGGATCTGGTTGGTGAGCACGGTGATGAGCCCCGTGGTCTCGGCGAGCGGCACGAAGTCGAGCGGCGGGACGAATCCTCGGCTGGGGTGCCGCCACCGCACGAGCGCCTCGGCACCGACGACGAGCCCGGACACGAGGTCGAGCTTCGGCTGGAAGTACGCCTCGAGGTCCTGGTGCTCGAGGGCGCTGCGGAGATCGCCGAGCATCGACAGGCGTTCCGGTGTGCGGCGGTCGATCTCGTCACGGTAGGGCTCGGGGCTGGTGTGGTGCTTCTTCGCCCAGTGCATCGCGATGTCGGCGCGGCGGAGCATGGTCGCAGCGTTGATCGCCGCGTTCGGGCACACCACGGATCCGATGCTGAGCGTGACGACGACATCGAAGTCGTCGATGGTGAAGGGCGCCTGCGTGACGTCGAGGATCACACGGGCACACGCCTGGCCGTCGTCACCGGCAGGAACGTGAAGGAGCACGGCGAACTCGTCGCCGGCCATGCGGGCGAGCACATCGTCGGGGCCCAGCAGCGACAGGATTCGCCTCGTGAGCTCGAGCAGCACCCGATCGCCGGCCTGGTGGCCGAGGGTCGCGTTGACCTCACGGAACTGGTCGACGCCCATCATCAGAACGGCGATCTGCCCGGTGCGGTCACCGCTGTCGAGGGCCTCGTCGAGATCACGCTCGAACAGGATGCGGTTCGCGAGGCCGGTCAGGCTGTCGTGCCACGCTTCGTGCTCGATCTTGCCGTGCAGATCGGCGTTGCGCAGCGCGAGTCCCAGCCGGTCGGCGATGGCACCGGCGCGGATGACGTCGCCGTCGTCGAACGAGTCGGCCGCGCCGGCGCGGTCGCCCACCGCCAGCAGACCCACGACGCGGTTCTCGTCGCGAACGACGGCGAGCATGATGTTGCCGTTCCCGGGCACGATCTGACCGGACGCGGTGCGGACCGAGGTGAGTGGCACCAGGGCGGTGGACGATGCACCGATGAGATCGGCCCACTGCGGATCATCGACCCGTTGCGGCAGACCGTGGAACGCAGGCCCCACGGCTGCGGCGATCTCACCGGCCTCGCCGTTGGACGGGTACAGCACGAGCGCGGCCCGGTCGGAGCGGAGCAACCGCTGGACCTCGTCGATCGCCACCGAGGCGACCTCGTCGCTGTGGAGGGACCGACCGACCGACGACGTGAGTTGGTGCAGTTCCTCGAGGTCCCGCAACCGCTGCGTCGTCTTCGCGTGGGTGCGAAGCATGTTCCACACCCCGACGATCGGGACGATGCCGAGCAGCGACAGGGCGGGCCAACGGATGGCGACCGCGACGGCGACCGTCGCGATGATGCCGCTCATCGCGTACAGCGAGAAGACCGACCAGGTCGAGTTCAGGCGTTCGCGGAACCCGCCCTCGAAGAGCGAGATCACCACGAGCACGAGGGTCGAGGACTGCGTTGTCAGCAGCGGCAGCAGGATCAGCAGCGCGAGCAGCAGGCGCAGGCCGGGTGACCGATCGCCGCCCAGCATGACGTCGAGGAGGAAATACCCGAGTGCGAGTTCGAACAGGAACATCGAGGAGTTGAACCAGAACTTGAACCAGGCCACCCTGCGCAGGAACAGCATCACAGCGAACGTGCCCGCCAGGCATGCGATGAGACCGGGCACCGCGCCGAGGAACACCAGCGCGAATGCCGTCGGCACCTCCGTGAGCGTGTAGGTGAGCGCCTCGCGACGGAACTCGATGTGGAAGACCATGATCTCGGCCGCAACGAACCCCGCTGCGATGAGGACCGCTGTCCACATCGGCCACGGGACGATCGGTTCTCTGACGCTGGGCCGGATCGCGATCAGGGCAGCGGCGGCGATGATCTGGACGGCACCGAGGGCCACGACGAGTCGCACCGCAGTACGAGCATCGAGGCGTGCGCGCTGCCGAACGAGTGCGCCTTCCTCGAGCCCCCCGGTTGCATCAACCACGTCGTCCATCTCCGACTCTCACGACCGACTCTGTACCTATCGGGCCGTGGAAGCAGTCTCTTGAGGGAAAACCCGAGGTTTCAACAGGTGCCGGCCCGGAACGCGAACGTCCGGCCGGTGCAGCAGCAC
>JBEGOE010000431.1:0-3085 GCA_041182165.1 Actinomycetota bacterium | reverse complement strand
GTGCCCACCACGCCGGGTCCCATCGCGCACACCACGATCTCGGCCCGCTGCACCTCGACCGCGAGCTGCAGCGCCGACGGCACGCTGACGGCCTCGAGGTCACCGCCGAACGCGTGACCGGCCGTGATCGTGCCGCACAGCAGCCCGCGGTCGCTCAGGTCGGCGACCAGATCGCTCAGGGCGAGCGGCAGGGCCGCGCCGTCGGTCATCACGTAGCTCACCCTCGTGCCCGTGCGCAGGTGGGCGATGACCGCCGCCGCGACACCGAGCTGGCTGTGGAGGCTGCCGACGAGCACGGGCACGCCACCCAGGTTCGGCATGCCCGCATCGGGCCGCATCGAGGCGGTGGGCGTCAACTCCTCGGCTGCACCGGTGTCGGCCTGCAGGCTGGTGTACCGCACCTTCATGATGTGGCCGGGGCCGGGCTGCGACAGCTCGCGTCGGGCGAGGTTCCAGTGTACGACGTGCCAGCCGCCCGTGCCGAGGCCGAGGTCGACCGCCGTCGTGTTCACCACCACCTCGTCGCCCACCGCCACCGTGCCGATGAGCTGGGTGAGGGCATAGGCGCGACTGCCGTCGTCGAGGCGCACGCGCTGCAGGCCCGAGCGTTCGGACACGATCTCGGTGACGTGCAGGGTCCTGAAGGTCGGCATGCGGTGCGGGCCGTCAGAGCGACGCGATGAGCTTCTCGACCCGCTCGTCGCGACTCTTGAACGGGTCCTTGCACAGCACGGTGCGCTGCGCCTGATCGTTGAGCTTCAGATGCACCCAGTCGACGGTGTAGTCGCGCTTGCGTTCCTTGGCCTTCTTGATGAACTCGCCGCGCAGCCGGGCCCGTGTGGTCTGCGGCGGCACGTCGACGGCGGTCTCGATGTCGACGTCGGTGCAGATCCGCTCGACCATGCCGCGGTCCTGCAGCTTGTAGAAGGGGCTGCGGTCGCGGCTGATGTCGTGGTACTGCAGGTCGAGGAGCTGCACGCGCGGGTCGCCCAGGGTGAGGTCGTGCCGGGCACGGAACGCCTCGATGAGGCGGTACTTGATCACCCAGTCGACCTCTCGGTCGAGCTTCAGGGGGTCGTTCTCGATGGTGGTGATGCAGTGCTCCCACATGTCGAGCGCCTGCTGCTCGAGCGGTGGGAAGCCCTTGGTCTCGGCGTAACGCAGCGCCCGATCGAGGTACTCGCGCTGGATGTCGAGCGCGCTCACCTCGCGACCGTTGGCCAGGCGCACTCGGCGCCGGCAGGTGACGTCGTGGCTGATGTCGCGGATCGCCCGGATCGGGTTCTCGAGCGTCATGTCGCGCAGCACCACGCTCGGGTCCTCGAGCATCCGCAGCATGCACGCCGCCGACCCGATCTTCACGAACGTCGTGTACTCGCTCATGTTCGAGTCACCGACGATGACATGCAGCCGACGGTATCGCTCGGCGTCGGCGTGCGGCTCGTCGCGTGTGTTGATGATCGGGCGGCTGCGCGTGGTGGCGCTACTGACGCCCTCCCAGATGTGCTCGGCACGTTGCGCCATCGAGAACAGCGGGCCACGAGCGGTCTGGAGCACCTTGCCCGCACCCGTGAAGATCTGCCGACTGACGAGGAACGGGATGAGCACCTCTGCGTAGTGACCGAGGTCGTCACTTCGGCTCGTGAGGTAGTTCTCGTGGCAGCCGTAGCTGTTGCCCGCCGAGTCGGTGTTGTTCTTGAACAGGTAGACCGTGCCGCGGATGCCCTCTTCGCGCAGGCGCTGCTCGGCCGACACGAGCAGGCTCTCGAGGATCCGCTCGCCCGCCTTGTCGTGCACGACGACGTCGTAGAGGCTGTCGCACTCGGGTGTCGCGTACTCGGGGTGCGAGCCGACGTCGAGGTACAGCCGTGCGCCGTTCTGGAGGAACACGTTGCTGCTGCGCCCCCAGCTGACGACCCGACGGAACAGGTACCGGGCGACCTCGTCAGGGCTGAGGCGTCGCTGCCCGCGGAGGGTGCAGGTGACCCCGTACTCGTTCTCGAGCCCGTAGATGCGGCGCTCCATGCCGACAACCTAGCCCCAGCCGTCCCACCCGTCGCCGCGAACCCCACCCGAGTCGATCGGCGTCGACCGAGGGTCTCCGCCTCACCCGAGGCTCTCGGCGCACCCGTGGCGCGCCGCAACCCTCGGTCGACGGGTGGCGGGGACGAAGGTCAGCGTGGAGCCGGGCGGGCGCTGGGCGACGAGGCCGAGATCTGCCGGGTCGACCACGGCCAACACGGGGTAGCCGCCGGTGGCGGGATGGTCGGCGAGCATGACGATCGGGCGACCATCGGGCGGTACCTGGATCGCTCCCTCGACCAGGCCTTCGGACGGGAGCTCCCGGGCGATGAGCCGCTGGAGCGGCGGACCGTCGAGACGAAGGCCCATCCGGTCGCTGTCGGGCAACACGCTCCACGCCGAGGCGAGCAGCTGCGCCCATGCCTCGGACTCGAACCAGTCGGCCCGCGGCCCTCGCCACACCCGCACCGATCGGTCGAGGGTGCGCGGCACTGCGGCGACCGGCGACGGCGACTGCCCCGGTTCGAGGCCGACGTCGAACAGTGCATCGTCGCCGCCCGCACGGGTCACTCCACCGCGCACCGCGACGTAGCACCGCGCGCCGCCGCGCAGACGGCCGATGCGCAGCACGGCGCCGGACGGCAGCACCGCAGGCATGCCCCAGCCGACCGGTGGGCCGGCGTCGACCGCAAGATCGACCGGGCTGCCGGTGACAGCCACCATCACGGGCTGATGCGCCCGCAGCACCAGGCCGCCCGAGGTCTCGAATGCAGCCGTGCTCGGGAGGTTGCCGACGAGACGGTTGCCGAGGTGGAGCGCTGCCAAGTCGACCGCTCCCCCACGGCTGCTGCCGAGGTGCGCCGAACCGACGCGCCCGGCGTCGCGGATCGATGACGCCATTCCCGCCGAGACGATCTCGATGGCGGTCATGCCGGCTCGAAGCGGACGGGCGTGCCGGGCGGCAGCAGCGCCGGCGACGATCGGTCGTCGTCCCAGAGCACCGCATCGGTGGTGCCAAGCAGGTGCCAGCCGCCGGGCGACGCCGCCGGGTACACCCCTGCGA
>JBEGOE010000430.1:0-3395 GCA_041182165.1 Actinomycetota bacterium | reverse complement strand
TCGCGCCACCCACCACGGTGGCTGCTCCACCCCCGACCACCGCGGTCGCGAGCGGTGGGCCGCCTGTGTCGGCTCGCCCTTCCTCGGGGCAACGGCTTCCGGTCGCCGGTGCCGACACGCTTCCGATCGTGGGGTGGGGGGCACTCCTGGTGCTCCTCGGCCGCGGGCTCGTGCGCATCGGCCGTCCGGCGCTCCCGGGGCGCCGCCAGACACCAGCCGCGTTCGGCATCGCGTTGCCTGCGCCCGCGTTCGCGTTGCTGCCGGTGGTGTCCGTCGGCGGGTCGTGGATCGTTCCCGAGTTCGCCGATGGGTCCGTGCAGGAACGCGAACGCCGTGCGACCGTCGGCGAGAATCACATCGTCGGTGGGGTGCAGGAACAGCGGCAACCACAAGCGTGAGCGGCGCGCCGTTTCGCCGCTCGGGTGTATCGGGTGCATCGGTCGAGCTGGTACTGTCAGCGCATCTGCCACTAGTTGGCGGCAGTGCCACCCGGAGGAACGCACCATGAGCACTGACATCCCGACCCGCCTGATCTCCGACATGCGCGGCGTGCGCTACGGCGAGGTGCTCACCGTCTCGATGGGCGAGGCCGGCCTGACGGCCGAGGTGTGGGGCACGCAGATGTTGAACGACTGTCCGCAGGAGCTGTGGGAGACCCTCGACCCCGTGGCCATCGCAACCGAGACGGGTGCGCTGGTCGTGAAGCTGAACGGCCCCCGGCACTGGATGCTCGACGGCCTCGGCACCAAGGTGGCGGTGGTCGAGCCGGTGCTGCGCGAGTTCAACGGGCTGCTCACCCGACGCATCGCCACCGTCGACCTCGGCACCGAGCCGGCGAACGTCCCGTACACCGAGCGGCACGTCAACCGCGGCGCCGTGTTCTTCTTCGATGCCGGCAAGGTCGTCCACGAACTGGTGAGCCCCGAGGGCAAGGCCTACGTCATGCAGGCGTACTGCATCGGCGTCGACCCCACCCTCACGCAGGACAACCTCGGCGACCTCGGCAGCCGGCTGGCACTGCCCGAGGGCTGGTCGTTCCGCACCCGTGTGCTCGACGAGGAACTGGTCGTCGACACGACCGCGACGGTCGCCACCGTCGTGCAGGACGAGCTCGAGAACACCTACACCCTGCCGTTCTGATCGGCCGGGCAGTCCGGTTGCACCGTCCGGCGAGCACACCGGAACCGCGGTTGCGAGTAATAGTCAACGGGTGACTATAGTGAGCGGTCGTGGGGAGACGGACGGGGTTCGTGGCGGCCGTGCTGGCATCGGTGACGGTGGCGGCAACGACACTCGCCGCGTGTGGCTCGGACGGGGGTGCTTCGAGCACCCCTGCGGGGACGTCCGGCGAGGTCGTGGTCTTCGCCGCGTCGTCGCTCACCGAGTCATTCGCCGAGATCGGGGTGGCGTTCGAGGCGGCACATCCCGGGACCATGGTGACGTTCAACTTCGCAGGCTCCGGTGACCTCGTGAACCAGATCGCGCAGGGAGCCCCGGCCGATGTGTTCGTGTCGGCCGACGAGCCCAACATGGCGAAGCTCACGGCTGCCGGCCTGAACGCCGGCGACCCGGTCGTCGTCGCCCGCAACACGTTCGAGATCATCGTGGAGCCGGGCAACCCTCAGGGCATTGTGGGGCTGGCCGACCTCGCCCGCCCCGACCTGCTGGTCGTCCTGTGTGCCGACACGGTGCCGTGCGGAGCGGGCGCCGCTGCGGTGCTCGCGAACGCCGGTGTGGTGATCACCCCGAAGAGCTACGAGGAGAAGGTGAAGGGCGTCGTCACCAAGGTCACCACGGGCGAGGCCGACGCTGGCATCGTGTTCACCACCGACGTGCTCGCCGCGGGTGACTCGGCCGTAGGGGTCGCGATCCCGGCGGACGTCAACATCGTCAACGCATACCCGCTCGCTGTCGTGAACGACGCGCCGAACGCAGCGGCTGCCCGCGCCTTCGCCGACTTCGTCGTCGGCCCGCAGGGCCGGGCCGTGCTGGCGTCGAGCGGGTTCCTGGCGTCGTGAGCACGCTGCCCCGTGGCCGCCGGCGGCGTGTCCGGTTGCCGATGCCGGTGGTCGTGCTCGCCGGTGCCGCCGTGCTGTTCTTCGCGCTGCCGCTGGTGGGCCTCGTGTGGCGTGCGCCGTGGTCGCACGCGTGGCAGTACCTCACCGATGACGGCGCCCTGACGGCGCTGCGGTTGTCGCTGCAGTGCTCGCTGTGGGCGACGCTGCTGTCGGTGGTGTTCGGCGTGCCGCTGGCGTGGGTGCTGGCCAGCGTCGAGTTCCGCGGCCGGTCGTTCGTCCGTGCGCTGTGCACGTTGTCGATGGTGCTGCCGCCGGTGGTCGGTGGCGTGGCGCTGTTCTTCGCGCTCGGCCGGCGCGGGCTGGTGGGGCAGCACCTCGACGAGTGGTTCGGCATCCGCCTGCCGTTCACCACCGCCGGGGTGGTGGTCGCCCAGACCTTCGTCGCGATGCCGTTCCTCGTCATCACGGTCGAGGCGGCGCTCCGCCAACTCGACATGCGCTTCGACGACGCGTCGCGCACGCTCGGTGCGTCGCGCTGGTACACCTTCCGGCGGGTGACGCTGCCCGCCATCAGACCGGCGCTCGTCGCCGGCGCCGTGCTGGCGTGGGCCCGGGCGCTCGGCGAGTTCGGTGCAACGATCACCTTCGCCGGCAACTTCCCCGGCACCACCCAGACGCTGCCGTTGCAGGTGTACCTGTCGCTCGAGACCAACCCGGAAGAGGCGATCGTGCTGTCGCTGCTGCTCATCGCGATCTCCTTCGCCGTGCTCGTCGGGTTGCGCGACCGGTGGTTCGGGCGGGGCGCTCCGCCCGGGGAGTGGGCATGAGCCTGTCGGCGGTCATCGGGCTGCAGCGTGGCACCCTGGCGCTCGACCTCGAGGTCGAGGTGCGACGCGGCGAGGTGCTCGCCTTGCTGGGCCCGAACGGTGTCGGCAAGAGCACTGTGCTCCGGTCGTTGGCCGGCCTCGCCGCCATCGACACCGGCCGGATCACCATCGACGGCGCGGTCGTCGACGACCCCGTGGCCGACGTGTTCGTCGAGCCCGAGCACCGCTCGGTCGGCCTGGTGTTCCAGAGCTATCTGCTGTTCGAACGAATGACCGTGCTCGAGAACGTCGCCTACGGGCTGCGAGCCAGGAAGGTGCCGAAAGCCGAGGCCCGGCGGCGCGCAGGGGAGTGGCTCGAGCGCGTCGGGCTGAGCGCGTACGCCGACCAGCGGGCAGCGGCGCTGTCGGGCGGCCAGGCGCAACGCGCCGCGCTGGCCCGGGCGCTGGCCACCGATCCGCGTGCGCTGTTGCTCGACGAACCACTGGCCGCGCTCGATGCGGGCACGCGGGGCGCCGTGCGGCGAGAACTGCGCGGCCACCTCGCCACCTT
>JBEGOE010000429.1:0-10373 GCA_041182165.1 Actinomycetota bacterium | reverse complement strand
GCACCCACCGCCACCGCCGGTGGGCGCGGTGTCGCCGTCTCGGCGACCCGCAGCATCCCGGTCTCACCGCGGCAACGCCACCTCGTCCTCGACGTGTCGGAACTGAACATCCGCGATTCGGGGACCGGCATCCAGCGAGTCACCCGCAACCTCGTCCGCACGCTCGTCTCCAATCCACCGACGGGATGGCGCGTCGAACCGATCGCAGCGACGAGGGAGAACGAGTACCGGTTCGCGCGACGCTTCACGTCCGGGCTACTCGGCATCGAGACCAACCTCACGGACGATGGCGTGGAGTATGCGCCGGGCGACCTCTTCGTGGGGGTCGACCTCCAGCCGGACAGCGTTCCCTCGCATCGGGGCTTCTTCCGTCGGCTCCAGCGCGCCGGAGTCGGCGTCGCGTTCGTCGTCTACGACCTTCTGCCAATCATCGCGCCCGAGAACTTCTACCCCGGTGCAGCCGAGCTGTACGAGCGATGGCTCGCCACCGTGCGGGAGGCCGACGCGCTGATCGCGATCTCCCAAAGCGTTCGCGACGACGTCGAGCAGTGGCTGCAGACACACCCGACCGCCGGCCAGGGCCCCGCGCTCGGGTGGTTCCACCTGGGGGCAGATCTCGACGCCGTGTCTGCCGACGAACTCCAGGCCGCCGACTCAGCGCGGGCCGCCTCCACCACCTTCTTGATGGTGGGGACCATCGAGCCGCGCAAACGTCACCGGCAGGTGCTCAACGCGTTCGAACTCCTGTGGGACCGAGGTGGCACCGCCGAACTCGTCATCGTCGGCCGGCGCGGATGGATGATGGACGACTTCATCGATCGGCTCCGCACACATCCCCGAGCGGGGTCGCTCCTGCACTGGTTCGAGGACGCCGACGACGAGACGCTCGCTGGCCTCTATCGCTCGAGTGCTGCCCTCGTCGCGGCATCGATCGGCGAAGGCTTCGGCCTCCCGTTGATCGAGGCGTCCAGGTTCGGGTTGCCGATCATCGCTCGCGACCTGCCGGTGTTCCGCGAAGTCGCCGGCGACCACGCCGTGTACTTCTCCGGCGACACACCTGGCGACATCGCTGGAGCGCTCGATGAGTGGTTGTCCCGTCGATCGAGCGGCGACGTTCCCGTCACCGCCGGCATGACGTGGAACACGTGGCAAGCGAGCGCAGATCAACTGCTGCGCGCACTGCGATCAGCGCTCGATGGCGGGCGATGAACCGGTCACTCCTCGACCGTGCTCATGACGCTCACCGAGACATCGATGTTGCCGGGCGCGACGAGGTGCAACCGTTCGGTCATCGCAGGTTCGATCTCGGCTAACTGGCTGGACACAGCATCGACTGCCGCTGCTGATCCGATGACCACGACCGACGGGATGTAGCCCTGCTGGACGGCGATCGCAGCGTCTGCAGGGAACGGAGCAGCCGGATCGTCGTCCGGCCAATTCGGATTCAGCCAGAGGCCGGACACCTGCACGCCGTACATCGCAGCCATCCGCGCCGGGACCGCCCCCTGGTACCAGAACACCGAAGAACGGATGACCGACTCGGGCACGGCCTTCATCTCCTCCACGAACCATGACACCGTCTCGAAGCTCTGGATACCAGGCGAGCCGGACGCGTCATAGGCGAGTTCGTATGCCGAGAGCACCCGTAGTTCCCCATCAAGGCTCGGCTCCGGTCGCGGCGAGCCGAACTGCACGAACAAGATGCTCGTTGCGAGCGCCGACGTCATCAGCGCAGGTCTCAGTACCGGATGTCGCCTCAGCGCGACGACGACCACAACGACGACCACCGCTGCGTCGATCCAACTCTGGAAGACCTCGGGCGTCGGATCACCGACGATCCGAACGAGAACTGCCAGCCCCACCGCCACCGCCGGCAGGGTCCAACGGCCGGCACGCTGTCCGAGAGCACCGAGGACGACACATGTTGCGAGGACGAACGACGGGAGGATGTACGACCAGTAGTACGAGATCTCGAGTGTGGATCCGTGACGAGCGAACTGGTACCAGATCTGGATCGCGTACTGCAATGCGCAGACGCGAACGATCATCGTCTCGACCGCCCCGAACTCGAACGCGAACCAGCGCCTCATCGCGTGGAACACGACGATGACGAGGAGCGGCAGGTAGATCCACAGCCGGTACCCCAGCCACCACAGTCGTGGCGACTTCAGCGGGTCCTGCTCGCCGGACCGCGTACGCAGGAAGTCGAGGGTCGGTTCGTACACGTTGTCGATTCCGTAGTGCCATCGGAACAGCAGCAGCCCCCCCAGCATCACCAACGCCGCCCCAGCGGTAGCGAGTCCAAGCATCGGCAGCCACCGCTTGCGTTCGAGCCGCCCCAACCAGAACGGCAGTGCTGCTGCCACCACGGTGAGGGCAAACGGATTGGCGACGATCATGCAGCCGGCGAGCGCGCCGGCGGCGATCACCCATCGCCCACGGTCCGGGAACACCGCGACGGCAACGATCATGGCTGCACCGGCCGGGTAGACGATTGCGTCGGAGTAATCCGTGCACAATGCCCGAATCGACATCGGGGTCATGAGCACGATGGCGGCGAGCGCGACCGCATCCCATCGGCGCCACCGGCCGCGGCCGAGGATATAGACCGCTGCCACGATCACCGTCGCCCCGATCCATCTGAAGACGAGGAAGGCGATCTTCGGATCGTCGAACACCATGAACAACGCCCGCTGAGGGAGGTACACCGTCCATCGCGAGATGAAGTAATGGTCGTTCCCGACTGCGTGGAAGATCTCCGTGAAGTTCTGGACGTATCCGGTGTAGAAGAACGGGTCGAGACCGTTCTGGAGGTAGTACCAATCGGGGGCGACGAGCGCATACAGCACCAACGGAACGATGGGAATGGCCAGAATCGACCACGGACGGCTCTTCGCAGCGGGTGGCGCCGGCTCGTTCAAAAGGTCTTCAGACATCGCTCGACAGTGCCGCTGACCAGCTGACGAGGTCGGCATACATCCGCTCGTGACCCTAGCAGCGCGTTGCTCGATCAACTGGGGATCTCGCCTGCTCGTCGTCCTGGGAGGAGGCTCCGGTCACCTCAGAGGTTCGCCAACTAGTCTTCCTACCATGCCGCTGAGGGACAAGGTGCTTGGCACCAAGACTGGTTACTCGCTGTTCCGAAAGGTGGTTCGTGCCGATCGGAGCATGCGCTCGATCGTGGACGAGTACGTGCAGCCTGCAGCAGGCCAGACCATTCTCGACCTCGGGTGCGGTACAGGAGACCTGGCCCTGATGTTGCCGGACACCGTGACGTACATCGGCGTGGATCACAATCCCGCCTACATCGCTGCTGATCACATGGCCCCGGTTCCCGGTGGGCGGCACTTCATCAACGCAGATCTCGCCGAGCTCCACACCGTCGATCTCCCAGTGGTGCACACGGCGGTCGCCATCGGCGTCCTGCACCACCTTCCTGACGACGCCGTGGTGAACGTGCTGACGTCGGTCGCGCAGCTGATCGGGCGAAGCGGCAGAGTCGTCACCGTCGACCCCGTCTTCTGGCCAAGCCAGGCGGCGTCGGCTCGCATCATGATGGCGGTGGATCGCGGGCGCTTCGTACGCCAGGCAGAGCACTACTCCTACTTGTTCCGACAGGCTTTCCCAGACGCCGTGATGACTGTTCGCCACGACCTCAACGCGTTCCCGTACTCACACTGCATCTTCGAATCAGGCGGCGACGAGTGAGTTCTCCGGACGATGGGAACTCGCAGGCGAGCAGGCTGCTCCCGCCCGGTGTCTCCATCGTCGTGCCCGTCTACCGAGGAAGAGACACGATCGCGGACCTCCATCGGCAGCTGGCAGGCCAGCTCGAGGCAAGCGGATTCGAATGGGAGCTGGTCTTCGTCGACGATGCGAGCCCCGATCACAGTTGGAACCTCATCAAGGAGTTGGCGGCCCTCGATCCACGCGTCCGCGGAATTCAGATGTCACGCAACTACGGCCAGCACGCAGCGCTGCTGGCAGGCATCCGCGCAGCACGGTTCGACACGACCGTCACGATGGACGACGACCTCCAGCATCGACCCGATCAGATCCCCTTGCTGCTCGCCGCCCTGGATGACGACATGGACCTCGTCTACGGCCAGCCCGTCGAGGAGGAGCACGCACCGTGGCGGAACATCACGAGCAGACTCGCGAAATGGGTGCTGGCAACGACCATCGGCGCCGATCAGGCGCGCGAGACCAGCGCCTTCCGGGCATTTCGTACGGCGCTCCGTGAGGGCTGGAGCCGCGTGACCGACCCATACGTGTCGATCGATGTGCTGCTGTCGTGGACGACGACGCACCATTGCGCAGTCATGGTCCGCATGGACGAACGGACCATCGGTGAGTCGAACTACACCTTCCGCAAACTGGTGCGGCACATGATCAACATGCTGACGGGGTACAGCACTCGCCCACTTCGCGCCGTGACCTGGCTCGGGTTCATCGCGAGTGCGTTCGGGTTCGTGGTGCTGCTGTATGTCGTCGTGCAGTACCTGGTCTCCGACGCCACCGTGCCGGGATTTGCCTTCATCTCATCGCTTGTGGCGCTACTCGGAGGAATGCAACTCTTCGGCCTCGGGATGATCGGCGAGTACCTCGGTCGGGTCCACGTGAGGTCGATGGATCGGCCGACGTACCTCGTTCGCCGAACCATAGGGGCTGCCGACCACGACCGAAGCTGATCATCGCACCCGTCGGGCGGCGAGTTCCCACCCGCCGACGAACGGCCAACGCTCGCGAAGCACCCACCAAGGCAGCTTCATCAGCGTCGAGGCCACTGTCCGAGTCGGGTGCGAACGGAGACCCGTTTCGACCGGAGACGGCCGCGACGCGATCACGTCGAAGTCGCCGAACGACGGAATCCACGACGTGAGGCCGCCCCAGAAGTCCGGCCCCAGATCGAACAGATGTGCAGGGAAGGTGAAATCGATGTGCACACCCACGCGGCCAGCGGCGCGTGTCACCGGCACGACGAACGGTGTTCGAGCGTAGAACACACCCCCGATGGACACCTTCGCGAGGAGGTCCTGGAGCGCCACCGACGGGTGAGGGAGATGCTCGATCACGGCACTCGCAACCACCAGGTCGAAGGTTCCCTCGACGTCACCCAACTCCGACGCGTGCGTGAGCCTGACGCCTGCAGGCGTCGTCGCGCTGCGGCGATGGTCATAGTCGACAACGGTGACCGAGCCGCCGACTCCGAGACGTTTCAGGACCTCGACGCCGATCGAACCATCGCCGCCGCCGAAGTCGAGCAGATCGACATCCGAGTTGCCCGCCGCATATGAGGCGATACGTCGAGCGATCCTCGCAGGGTCATCGGTCGTGACGGCGTCTACACGTGCGTCGTCGTAGTACGAGCCGTAATAGTCGTCGAGAGCCGTCGACGTCGGCAACCGAGACACCGACGTCGCGCGACAACGTCCGCACGACATGAGGACGACCTCCGGGTCGCCCTGCAGGGTGTGGATCGCCCTCTCAACCGTCAGCGCGGCAGCGCCGCACATGGGGCACGCTCCGGAGGGCGCCTCGAGTTCGCTCTCAACGAGATGGCGGCTTGCGTGATACGCAGCGATCTTCACGTGGCCTCGCCGTACTGCGGCAGCTCGATACCTTCAGCAGCCGCCCGCCCCCGAAGCTCCTCGTCGCGCTCCACGAGCGCTGCACGCTCCCGCACGCCCGTCCGCCGAATCGGATTCCCATGCACGACCTCGAATGGCCGCACCCGTCGCGTCACAAGGCTCAGGGCTCCGACGGACGCTCCGAACCCGACCGTGATCCCGCTCAGCACGACGCTCGAGCTGCCGATGGCAGCGTGCGGCGCGATCACGATCGGTCCGACGGTCGTCGAACGCAGATCGCCGGGCACACTGGGATTCGTGAGATGCCCCCTCGTGTAGTCCTCGACGGCCGAATACAGCGCAGCGAACGGCGCCAGGCCGGATCCGTGGCCGAGCGTCACACCACCCTGCGCCCCGGACACGTACGTGTGTGGTGCGATGTGTGTGTAGGAACCGATCACTACGTCGGCTGGGCCCGCGGTGATCACAGCGAAGCAATCGATTCGCACGTGCGACCCGACATGGATGTTGCCAGCCCCGAAGATCGCAGCTCGACGGTCGATGCGAACATCATGGCCGAGCGAGGCGAAACCAAGATCGATCAGTTCCTGAGGGGAGTACACCGACATGTCGTCAGTCGGCCTCGAGCAACGCGAGGATCGCCGGTACCGACGTCAGTTCGGGCACCCGCTCCATCGGGATCTTGACCCCGTAACGGGCCTCGAGCGCCATGCACACGCGGAGATGACCGAGCGAATCCCAGTTCTCGACGTCGTCCATCGTGCTCGTCACGCCGATCTCACCGTCATCGAGGTCGAGCTCACCAGCAAGCAACTCGAGCACATCGGCCAGGTTCACACTCACAAGATCTCCTTCTCACCGACGAGGACACCTTCATCGTCCTCCAGCCGGAATCCAACACGCGCCAAGAAGCTACTCGCTACGGCGTTACGAGCCGTGGGAACGAACCGGGCCGACAGGGCCGTCCAGCCTCGCTCCGCCGACAATCGCTCCACCTCGACGAGCAGTGAATCCTCCACCCCTCGGCCGAGCACCCGACAGCTCAACAGCAAATTCGTCAACGAACCGTTGGAGAGATCCACGATCGCAAGCCCGATGGTGCCCTCGTCGCCGAACCGGTCTGCGTAGTCGCAGGCGACCACCGCGTGATCCTGCGACATGACGAGCGCTTGAACCTCCGCCGTGGTCAACCGCTCGGTGGTCAGATTGAACTGATTGGTCTTCTGCGTCAGCTGGGCAAGCCTCGGCACGAGCGCTTCATCATCGATCCTGAAACCGAGTCGGATGTCGAGCGACGCCAGGTACGCGTCGAGGTCTGCTGCCGCCGCCCGGCGACGCATCCCCTGCGCCCGGTACTGCTGTGTCTTGGCCCGATCCTCGTCAAGCACCACCGAACGAGGGAACCACTCGGGGACAACCTGCTCCAGAAACCAATCGACCAACGCCTCCGGCTGTGCCGGGAAGTCGGGCACCGCAACGGCAGGAAGCGTCGTCCGAACGAGGTCCCGCTCGACCGGGTTGTCATCGATGAAGACGAAGGAGTCCAAGCCGAGGTCGAGCCGCTCTGCCATCGCGGCGAGGCGGTCGGCCTTGTTGGTCCAGGCAGCGTCGATGTCGACGAAGTCACCCGACCTCAGGACCATCGAAGCGTGGGTCGACAATGCCTCCGCAACGATGTCCGGATCGTTCTTCGACACCACCGCAAGGATCGTGCCGGCCTCCTTGAGCGCCAGGATCTGGCGCTGAAAGTCGCGGAAGCACTTTCCGGTGCCCTCGTCGCCGAGCGCAATGCCGGCGACGCCTTCTTCCCCCAGGACTCCGCCCCACAGCGTGTTGTCGAGGTCGAGCGCCAGCACCTTCCGAGCTCTGCTCGAGACCGCCGCAACGATCCGACGCAACTCCTTGGCGAGGACCTGAAACCCGAGCTGACTGAACCGAATACGCCCTAAATACCAGTAGGCGTCGTTGATGAGCGCCGCTCGGCCGTACTCCTCCGCTAGACCACGAAGGTCGAGCACGGTGACATTCGAAAGATCGACAGCCAACTCGGCCAACCGCAAGTCCCACCGTGCGCGGCTCGCCAGCCGGCCACAGGGATCGCCGCCGTCGGCATAGGAAGTGGCCGATCTGTGCTGCGCGAGCAGCGTCATCGCCACCACTTGCACCGCCGGATTCGACCGGGCGAAGGCTTCGACGCGGTCACCCAACTCGTCGAGGAGTTCGGTGGAGCCGAGCGGTGACAACAGGGAGTCACCGTCGGGGCAGACAACCACCATCTCAGTCGACGAGTCCGCAGCTGGGGCGGCCAGGTCCACGAGCCACGGCACGAGGTCTGCGACGCCACTGACGAGCACGTCGTGGCCCTTCAACAACCCAACGAGGGGTTGCATTGTTGTGTTGGTGACAACGACGATTCGCATCAGGCTTCGAGTAACTCCATCAGACCCATCGGACCGAGCAGGAAGGCCACGCTCCGCCCTGCGAACAGCACGGCGGGAGTCGCCGGCGACACGACCCGACAGCCCTGCTCCGACAACAACTCGATCGAACGGGCAACGGAGTCGACCTCGTAGCAAAGGTGGTAGTACGAGTGGCCGCGCTTCAGAACCCCCTGCACCATCTCACCGGCAACCAACTCGATCGCCGATCCGCTCTCCACGCCGAGCAGGCTCAGATCGGCCCGTTGCAGGGGATCGTGCACGACGCCGGAGTCGCTCGTTACCACGTGAGTCGCCCAGACCCACGCTCGCATCTCGTGGATGTCCCGACAGGCGACACCGACATGGTGAATTCGGCCGAGCACTGTCATGCCAGGAGCATACGGCGAGCGACCCTCGCGCTGAGCTCAAGCGTCGACCAGTAACCTCCGCACCGTCGATCAGCGAAGGACTGCCCCGTGGACGTCATCCCGTTCAACCGCCCGTACACCACCGCACGTGCCACGTCGGCGATGACCGACGCGGCCGACCGCGGCCACCTCTCCGGTGACGGCCACTACACCCGGTTGGCGAACTCGCTGCTCAGGGCGCTCACCGGCAGCCAACGAGTGCTGCTCACGACGTCATGCACCCATGCGCTCGAGATGTCGGCGATGCTGCTCGGCATCGGCCCCGGGGACGAGGTCATCATGCCGTCGTTCACCTTCGTGTCCACGGCCAACGCCTTCGCCCTCCGTGGCGCCACTCCTGTCTTCGTGGACATCCGGCCCGACACCTTCAACATCGACGAACGCCTCATCGAAGCCGCGATCACGGAACGCACCCGTGCGATCGTGGTGGTCCACTACGCCGGTGTCGGCTGCGAGATGGACGAGATCATGGACATCGCCGCCCGCCACGGACTGCAGGTGGTCGAGGACAACGCGCACGGCTTCGGAGGGAGCTACCGCGGACGGAACCTCGGCACCATCGCTCCGTTGGCGACGCTGTCGTTCCACGAAACCAAGAACATCCAGTGCGGCGAAGGTGGCGCACTCCTCGTGAACGACGATTCGATCTTCGAGGATGCCGAGATCCTGCGCGAGAAGGGCACCAATCGCAGTCGCTTCTTCCGCGGTCAGGTCGACAAGTACACCTGGGTGTCTCTCGGATCGAGCTATCTGCCGTCCGACCTCCTCGCCGCCTACCTCGTGACACAACTCGAAGAGTTCGACGAGATCCAGAAGCGCCGCATGTCGGTGTGGCAGCGCTATCGGTCGGACTTGAGTTCGTGGGTGGCGTCGGCGGGGTTCTCGTTGCAGCACTGTCCCGATGACCGGAACCAGCCTGCTCATCTGTTCGCGCTCATCGCTCCCGATCTCGCTACGCGCCAGGCGCTCATCGCACACCTCGGGGAGCACGCGATCAAGGCGGTCTTCCACTACGTGCCGCTCCACAGCTCACCGGTCGGGCAGACCTTCGGCGAGCGCCACCTCCCGGTGACCGACGACATCAGCGACCGGCTCGTCCGCTTGCCGCTCTTCCCCACCCTCGACGAACGTCAGCTCGACCGGGTCATCACGGCGATCACGTCGTTCGGCTGAACCGGTCGCCGACCTTCGAGTACCGGACGATGCAGTAGATGGCCCGCACGCCGTCTCGCCAGCCGATCTTCTTGCCTTCGGCGTAGGTGCGGCCGGAGTACGAGATGCCCACCTCGTAGACGCGCCAGCCACCACGGGCCACCTTCGCGGTGATCTCGGGCTCGAAGCCGAAGCGGTCCTCCTCGATCTCGATCGACTGGATGACGTTCCGACGGAACATCTTGTAGCACGTCTCCATGTCGGTGAGGTTGAGGTCGGTGAACACGTTCGAGGCGAGCGTCAGCAGCTTGTTGCCCACCGAGTGCCAGAAGTACAGCACCCGGTGCGCACTGCCACCGAGGAACCGCGAGCCGAACACCACGTCTGCCTTGTTCTCGAGCAGCGGGCCCAGCAACAGCTCGAACTCGCTCGGGTCGTACTCGAGGTCTGCGTCCTGCACGACCACGAACTCCTGCGTCGCCTTCGCGAAACCGGTGCGCAGCGCAGCACCCTTGCCACGGTTCGCCGGCTGCAACACGACGTCGACCCGGGGGTCGTCGATGGCGGCCAGGATCTCGCGACTCTTGTCGGTGGAACCGTCGTCGACGACCACCACCTGCCCCACCCACGGGATGCCCAGCACGGTCGCCGCGGTCATCGAGACCGTGCTCTCCTCGTTGTAGCAGGGGATCACCACGCTGAGGCAGGGGTGCGGCTCGAACGACATCGGTGCAAGTGTAACGAAGCCGTCGTGCGGCATGACCACCCCGCGGCACCGACGA
>JBEGOE010000428.1:0-6616 GCA_041182165.1 Actinomycetota bacterium | reverse complement strand
CCGTGCCGCCACCCGTCGCCGTGCCGCCACCCGTCGCCGTGCCGCCACCCGTCGCCGTGCCGCCACCCGTCGCCGTGCCGCCACCCGTCGCCGTGCCGCCACCCGTTGCCGTGCCGCCACCCGCGGGGATCTGCGCCCCGGGCAGAATCGCGGTGGGCACGTTCGCCAAGCCCGCCGTGCCGTCCGGGCACTGGTACGGGCCCTGCTTGTCACAGCCCTGCGGCTGCGGAGCGGTCTCTGCGAGGAGGTTGCCACCATCGGACGAGAACGTCGGGTTCTTGCATGCCGAGATGTTGATGTCCTGCACCTGGACGCCGGGGATCTTCGCGATCTGCTCGAAGCTCGCCTGTACGAGGTTGATCGGCATCGGCGAGTAGCCGAGCGATTCCGACGACTGCTGTGCCTGACACATGGCGTAGTACGCGAACGCGCCGAGGGTGTAGCCCTTCGCCTCGTTGAACTGGCCCTGCACCTTCGTCGGCAGGATGAGGTACGAGTACGACGACAGCGCGTAGTTGCGCGGGTCGGTGCCGCTGTACACGCCGCTCAGGTTCTGCGTGAGGTACTTGGTGGGGTCGCTCTCGTCGGTGTTGATCGTCGCCTTCAGGAGGCTCACGGCGACGTTCTGGGGCGTCGGCTCGGTGTAGAAGCCAGCCGCATTGAGCAGCTTGACGACCGGAAACTGAGTACCCAGGGCGTACGAGTAGTTGACGTAGCCGATCGAGCCCTCGGCGAACGACTGGCTCACGTACCCCGACACGCCGAGGTCGCCGGTCTGGGCGATCATGCCCGGGATGGTCGGGTAGAACGACGTGCTACCGCACGCAGGCGCACGGCCCGATCGACTGCAGTAGTCCTGCCAGAGCTGCGGGTAGAGCGCGATCATCCACGCGGTGATCTGTGCGGTCGAGCCGGAGCCCTCCGAGCGCACCACGGGCACGATGTTGCGTGCGGGAAGGGTGAGGCCGGGATTGTCGGCCTGGATGGCCGGATCGTTCCAGATCTTGATCACTCCGGTGAAGATCTTGGCGGCGTTCTCGCCGGACAGACGCAGGTTGGTCACGCGCTGACCGTTGATCTTGAGGTTGTACATGAACGCCGTGCCACCGGCCGTGATCGGCATGTACGCGTAGGAACCGGCCGCTGGGCGCTCGGGCTCGGAGCCGTCCTCCGGGGTGAACTGGAAGGGGATGTCCGACGCGGCGAAGTCGACGGTCCCGTTCAGGAAGTTCTTGCGTCCGGCGGTGGAGCCGGTGGGGTTGTAGTCGACCGTGATGCCGAACTGCTGGACGTTGACGCGCATGGCGTCGATCGCGTTCGCAGACCACGACGAACCCTCGCCGGAGATGCGTTGAAAGCCCTCGCCGCGCGCAACGGGCGCGGACGACGCGCCCAGGCCGGCGAGCATCGCACCGCTGAGCAGCACCGCGGCGAGGCGCGACGCGCGTACGCGCGAACAACGAGCAGCTCGTTGCATAGGGGGTTACCTCCGGTCGGGCGCACCGGCGGGTGCGTGTTGGGGGGAAGACATGGGCGACAGGCCGTGCTCACGCAGTGTGCGCTGGCGTTCGATGCGCGCGAGGTCGTCGATGGACTGCTGCGCTCGCTTGCGACGCTGACGCTTCGAGAGGTGACCGGCCGGGCGACCGCCGAGCAGACGTGCGATCGAGAACAGGACGAGCACGAGGATCATCAGCAGCGCAGCGGCGCCGAACCCGCGCGCGATCTGATCCGGCTGAGGGCTGCGAACGAGCTCGAACGCGGCCAGCGGCAGCGACACCATGGCGCTCGACCTGGGGTTCAGGTTCATCGTGCTCGTGTAGCCGGCCGTCAGGAGGATCGGTGCGGTCTCACCGATCCCGCGAGCGACACCGAGGATCACCGACGTGGTGAGGCCGGATCGAGCGGTCGGCAGCACGACGTGCCACACGGTTCGCCACTTCGGCGCACCCAACGCAGACGACGCTTCACGGAGGCTGCCCGGTACCAGGCGGAGCACCACGTCGGAGGCGCGGATGATGATCGGCAGCATCATGATGCTGATCGCGAGCGAGGCGGCGAGACCCGAGCGCTCGAAACCCAGCACGAGGATGAACGTCGCGAAGATGAAGAGGCCGGCGACGATGGAGGGCAAGGCCGTCATGGCGGTCACCACCGTGCGCACGAAGCTCGCCGAGCGGCTCCCGCTCTCGTTCAGGAACACCGCGCACGTGACGGCGAGCGGCACGGTGAAGATGAGGCTGAGGAACGTCATGATCAACGTGCCCGCGATCGCGTGCAGCATGCCGCCCTCGGTGAGCGGAGTGAGCGGACCCGCCTGACTCAGGTCCTCGGTGTAGAAGTTCACGTGGATCAGCGCATCGAACGACCTGTATCCCACGTAGACGATCACCGAACCGAGCGCGAACATGGCGACCATCGCTGCCGACGTGAGCAACGCCGTCATCACCCGATCGACCACGATGGGTCCGCTCTCGGTGAACGAGGTCATCACCGCGTACGTGACCAGGAAGATGCCGAAGAAGACGACGACGAACCCGAGGCGCCCCGACAACGGCGTCAGTCGCCCGAACAACAGCGCGGTCGTGGCCAGGCTGCTCATCACGACGCCGGCGAGGAGCATCGAGTCGTCCTTCGACCACTTGCCCAGCGCGCGCGCAACGGCCGGCGCGGCCGGTGGATGGTCGCCGGGCAGCACGGTGCGCTGCGACGGCGCACCGTCGATGGCAGGCGCTTCCAAGTCGGTGACAGCCATCGAGCTCATGCCTCGCTGCTCGCACCGGATCGGGACCGGGCGACGAACCAGGATGCGGTGAAGTTCACCACGAGTGTGATCGCGAACAACGCAAGGCCCGCGGCGAACAACGCCGACAGACCGAAGCCCGACGCCTCGTTGTACCGCAGCGCGATGAGTGCCGACACCGAGTTGCTGCCGGCCTCGAGCACGTGCGGGGTGATGTCGAACCGGGGAGAGATGATGAGGAAGACGGCGATCGTCTCGCCGAGCGCTCGGCCGAGGCCGAGCATCGTGCCGCCGATGATGCCGCCACGGCCGAACGGCAGGGTGACCACGCGGATCATGCCCCACCGGGTCGAGCCGAGGGCGAACGCACCTTCACGCTCGCCCGGAGGCACCTGTGAGAAGACCTCGCGCATCACCACGCACTGGATCGGCATCACCATCATCGCGACGACGAGTCCGGCGATGAAGGTCGAGGCGGAGTACACCGTCGCGTTGGCGAGCGGGCTGCCGGGGTCGGCGCCCTCCACCTTGAAGAACGGGATCCACCCGAACCACGAGTTCAGCCACCTCGAGAGCCCGATCGCCTGTCCCTGCAGGAGGAACAGACCCCACAGTCCGTAGACGACGCTGGGGACCGCTGCCATGAGGTCGACGAGCGCGACGAACCACGAACGGAACCGTGCCGGCACCACCTCGACGATGAAGAGCGCTGTTGCGACGGCGATGGGCAGCGCGATCGCCACCGCAACGCCGGCAATGAGGATCGTGAACCAGAGGATCGAGGCGATGCCGAACTCGTTGCGGTCGGGCTCCCACTTCTGCGTCGTCAGGAACGAGAAGCCGACCGAACGAAGTGCGTCGTACGCCTCATAGGTCAGGAAGATGCCGACTGCGCCCATCAGGGCGAGCACGATGAGGCCGCTCGTCGAGGTGATCGCGGAGAAGGCACGATCGCTCGGACCCTGCAGCTCCACCAGCTCGCGCGGTGTGGCGGCAGGTGCGTCGACGTCGTTCTCTCGCAGCGTGGTCGTCATGGGATCAGACCAACCAGGCAGCGAGGACCATGAGGACGATCACCATCGCCACACCGGCGAGGATCACGTCGAGGTGGCGGGCGTTCGACAGTGCACTGTTCCGGGGCTGCGGTGCGGGCGCCTGCGGCGCTGCCTGCACGATCACCGACGGCATCTGCTGGTACTGCGGGTACTGCGGGTGCTGCATGCGCGGCAGGCGCTCGTCGAGCATCTGCGCCACGACGTTCGTGAAGACCCGTGCGAACGCCTCCGCATCGAGCAGCACATGCGTCGGCGGGAGCGGACCGACGGCGGCCTGTGCCGAGACGTGGTGCAGGCTCGGCGCCGGGGGTCCCCACACCGTCGCGTCGGCCTGCTCCTCGACAGTCGGGGTGTGACTCGACAGCGGGATCGGGATCACCTGCGGTGCCGGCGGGGCCTGGTGGGGAACCGACTCCACCAGCGTCGGCGTGAGTGGATGTGCGTCCTCCTCATCACGGGCTGCTTCCTCTGCCTCGAAGCGTGCGGCGCGCTCGGCTGCCTCGGCCTCGAGTCGCGCTGCCTCCTCCGCGGCCAGACGAGCACTCTCGGCCTCGGCCTCGACCCGTGCGGCCTCCTCGGCCTCGAGTCGCGCTGCGTCCTCCGCGGCCCGTCGAGCGGCCTCGGCCGCGGCATCGCGGTGCCTCTGCTCCTCGGCGGCCTGGCGGGCCGCGGCGGCGGCGAGCAGCCGCGGGGCGCGCTCGGCCGACTCGGCCTCCGCATCCGCGAGCTGCTGGCGAGAGGAGGCGATCAGCCGAGCGGCGGCGGCACGCGATGCCGTGAGCCCTGCGTCGGCCTCGGCACGCGCCTGCTCGAGCTGCTGCGCCAATGCCTCGCGTCGGGCCTCGATGAGCGGATCGACCCGCTGGCGAACGGCGGACCGTGCATCGTCCGGACTTCCCGCCTGTGCGAGGTTCGCCTCGGCCTGCTCGGCCTCGTGCTGCGCCGCGCGCAACCGGAGGGTCAGCTTCGCGATGTCCGCTCGAGACACCATGCGGTCACCGTCCGTCGTCACGTCGTCACTGGCCATCATCGTTCACCGCAGCTTCCCGGAGCGGGCGTACCTGCTCCATGATCCGATCAACACGTTCGCGAGCCTCGGCCATGATCCGATCGTCGTCTGCCCGGGCCTTCGTTCGCAGCGCTTCCATCTGCTCCTCGTGCTCACGGTCGATGGCACTGAGCCGGTCGCGTGCTGAGGCGACCTCGTCGCGCAGCATGGCGCTCACGTCGTTCAGCCGGGCCTCCGCAGCGCTGGTACGCGCCTCCGCGGCGCTGATCTCGGCCAGCAACCGATCTCGCTCAGCCAGAAGATCTTCGTCCACGTCCTCGGCTGCGTGACCGTTCAATCCGTCGGCGAACGAGGTCGTGAGGTTGTCGAGCGCCGCAGACCAATCAGTATCTCCACTGCCCTCGAACTCTGGGTTCATGCCGTTCATGCCGTTCATCCCATCCACAGGAAGATCACCCCCATCGTCACGACGATCACTGCCATTGGCCAGACGGTGTGCAGGAGCACGGATCCGACCGTTCGATGGTCGTCCTCGGTCGACAGGACCGGCTTGGCGCTGGCGAGTACGGGCAGCTCGGTCGGAACGATGAACTCCTCGCCGAGCGCCAGGAGTTCGCGCGGCGCAGCAGCGGCCTCGCGAAAAGCAGGCACGACGACCGGCATCTCCTCGGGTGGAACCGATGGAGCGGTGTCCAGGATCTGCGCCGGGAGATCGCCGACCGACGGATCGCACAGCGCTGCGAGGACCGTGTCGAGGTTCGAGAGGTCCGCCCGGTCGAGTACGTCGAGCACCTCCGAGGGCGTCAGGAACGGCACGACCACGTCAGCCACCACAGGGTCCACAGGGCCCGCGCTGACCGCAGTGGCCTCATCGAGGACCTCGCGGCCATCGTCGTGCTCCGCCTCCCACCAGCTGTCGAGCAGCGCTGCGAGCTGCCGCTCGGCATCGGCAGTCCTGGTGCCGCAGCGCACGGCCTCCCCCGCACTGATCTGCGTCGGCGCATCGATCGCTGCCGCACCGGACACCAAACCGCTGATCACGCTCGCCCGGACGACGCCGCCGAGGACCATCGTTCGCGCTTCGAGCTCGGCGGCCCGCATGTCTCGATCGACCTCGTCATCGAGCTCGGCGCCCCGCAGGATCAGCGAGCGCTGCGCAGCGAAGAACTGCTGCGTCATCCGACCATGGCGGGTGGCGAGGCTCGCCATCCGGCCCTCGTCCCTCGGGATCCGGGCACAGGCTCGACGCATCGCGTCCAGGAAGAGCGTCTGCTCCTTTGCGAGCTGGTCGCGGAAGTCCGCCGCGCGCTGGTCCGGTCGGCTCTCGGCGACGAAATCGGCGCTCAGGGGCACGAGGGTGTCCACGAGCCGAGACGCTAAGTGGGGCGGGTGACGCCCACATGTCGCTCACATGACGCGCCGGCGTACGAGACGTGAAAGAGGCCACGGTGGGTGGCGCACCTCTCAAGGAAATCCGTGAGAAAGGCCCAGTTGTGTGCGCCCCGTGACCCACCGGACGCAGTCCGTCACACGGTGTTCACCCAGGCAGGTCGGCGAGGTCCTCGGCGACGATCTGCGGCTGATAGACGCCCCGTCGGGTGAAGTCGCCGACCCACACGTGGTTCGGCAACTCGTGGACGGGATCCTCGTTCACGAAGGTCCCAGCGGTGTCGGCCAGGTAGATGTCGTCCGCCGGACGAGGAGCACACCCCGTGTTCGTCATCGCCGACGCAACGCTGCCCGAAGCATCCAGCCGGATGATCGCCAGGCGCGGGACCGGCACGATGCTCGCCTGCGACATGCCGCCCC
>JBEGOE010000427.1:0-8221 GCA_041182165.1 Actinomycetota bacterium | reverse complement strand
CCACCGAGGCCGCCGGACCCACCACCACGGCGGTGCGGGGCAGCACGCCGTCGACCGGCCGCGCTGCATCGCAGTTCGCCGTTGCGCTCGTCGGCGCCGTCGGCCTCATGTCGGCGCTCGCCGTGCTGCAGATCACCAAGCGGCCGCGCAAGATGGCGAGTGCAGCGTTGGCCGGGGCGTCCGGCCACGTCGAGATGATCGAGGTACTCGACACGGGAGGTGCGAGTTGACTCGGCGACGCTCATGGGCGCTGGTGGCCGCGGCGTTCGTGGTCGCGTCGGCTGCGGTCGCGCCCTCGGTCGGCGCAGGCTTTGCGTCGTCGTCCGAGAACCCGGCGCCGGTCGGTCCGGCCGTGGACGCCGGTGATCTCGTGCTGGTCGACGTCGGCGGGACACCCCTGCGCAGCGGCAACTCGGACACGGTCTTCAGCCTGAAGCTGCCGGAAGGCGCCGCCTGCCCCGGTGACTCGGCGCACGACCAGTGGCGCTGGCAGGGTTTCGTCGTTCCCGCCGACGTGGCCGTCGATGACATCAAGTACTACGTGCTTGGGCCCGACATGCCGAACAGCAAGGCCCTCTACACGTCGGAAGGCAAGTACGCCGCGGACCAGTTCCTGTTGCCGAACGCCTCGGCGGGTGAGCCGGGCCGGTTCCAGTCCATGCCGTTCTTCACCTACAGCAGGTTCCCGAAGGGTCTCCTTCTGGAAGGGAGTTACCGCATGATGGTGACATGCACGTTCTTCCGTGATACCGCGAAGTACTGGGACACCGGCTTCGAGATCACGGAGTCCGACAGCGACGGCGGCCCTGCCGGCTTCACCTGGGTCGCGGAGGCCGCACCCGAGGGTGCCGTCGATGCCCCCACCCAACCCCCGTTCAACTGGCGTCCGTTGCTCGGCGCACTGCTGGCCGCTGCTGCGGCCGGCGGCGGGCTCGTGCTCTGGCGCTCCTCGCGTTCTGCCCCCCCCAAGGAGGACATCTCATGATCGTCACAGCCATCCCCGCCCGTCGCCGATGGGCGCTGCTGGGTACTCGCGCCGGGTTCGTGCTCTCGGCGGCCATGCTGGTCGTCACGGTCTGGTCGAACCTCGAGGCGCGTGCGCTGCCCGCAGGCTCGACGCCGACCGCCGGACTCGCCTTCGAGACGACATCTGGCGACTCATCGACGACCTTCAACATGTCGTTGCAAGCCGGAAGCAATGCGTGTCCGGGTGACACGGCGAGCGGCGGCTATCGCTGGCAGTCGTTCTTCGTCGCCACGTCCGTCGATGCGGGTGCCTTGACCTACAACGCGAGCGGACCCATCGCACCTGCGGGGACCGCCTTCGTGAAGCCGCTTCGTTCGTCGACGAACAAGTTGATCGTGAACGAAGCCACTGCCCCCACCAGCGGCAACGTGCTGATCGGCGCCTACACGTACAGCTTCAGCGCCTTGACGTTCCTGCCCGGTGGTGTTCCGGCCGGCGTGTACAAGGTAGGTGTCGCCTGCACGCTGGCCGGCGACACGAAGTCGTTCTGGCAGGGTTTCGTGACCGTTTCCGGGAACCCGACTGCGTTCACGTGGGCCTTCGCTGCGACGGACTCCAGCCCCACCACCACCACGACCCAAGCCCCGACGACCACGACGACGGCTGCTGCTACGACCACGACGGTGCCCGGCGCGACCACCACCGTCCCGGCCGCGACGACGACGACCGTGAGCGGTGCGACCACCACCACCACCACCACGGCGGTGGCGCAGACGACGACCACCGTGCGGACCGGCAGCGGTGGTGTCGCCCCGACCACCGTGCCGACCGGCAGCGGCGGCACCATCCCGAGCACCGGGTCGTCGGCGAGTGTCCCGAGCGCCGTGTTTGCTCTGCTGCTGTTGGCGTTCGGTCGCATGGCGATCCTCCTCGCCCGGCCCATCAAGGTCATCCCGATCGACGAGCGATGACCACCGCTGCCCAGACCCGATCCGCGGCCTCCTCCCGCCCGACCCTTGGTAGGCGCAAGCGCGCCATCCCCGTGCCCCCGGGTGTCGAGGTCCCACCGCTCAGCCCGCGTATGCAACTCATCCGCGGGGTACTCATCAGCCTGCTCGTGCTGTCGTTGGCGATGATCGCCCACCTCACCGTGACGAGTGGCCTGCAGCATCGGGCCACCCAGGAGCAGGAGTTCGACAAGTTCCGCGAGGAGTTGGCACTCGGTACGGCGCCGATCGGCCCGACCGGCTCTGACGGTGCCGCTCTCGAACCCGGTACCGCGGTGGCAATGATCGAGATCCCGTCGCTCGATGTCAACGAGGTCGTGTTCGAGGGGACGACGTCGGGCATCTTGTCGAAGGGCCCGGGTCACCGGCGCGACACGGTGCTCCCCGGACAGATCGGCACCAGCGTGGTCTTCGGCCGTCGGGCGGTGTACGGGGGCCCGTTTCGCGACGTTGCCTCGCTCCGTGCCGGCGATCAGATCATCGCTACGACCGGTCAGGGCCAGTTCACGTACACGGTCATCGGGGTACGTCGCGAAGGCGACGAACTACCGGCGTCGGTGGCACCGGGTGGCTCGCGTCTGACGCTCACCACTGCAGACGGCCTGCCGTACGTTCCGGCGCGCATCTTGCGCGTCGACGCAGACCTCGACGGCGAGGCGGTCGTCGGGCCTGCGCGTCTGGTGGCCGCCTCGGCGCTCGCGCCGAACGAACGTGCCATGAAGGGTGACACGAGCACCCTCTGGGTGCTGGCGCTGTGGCTCCAGGGACTGGTGCTGCTGGCGATAGGTCTCGTGTGGGCCTGGTATCGCTGGGGTCGCCCGCAGGCCTGGATCGTGTTGCTTCCCCCCATGTTGTTCGTCGGGCTCGGCGCCGCGGGCGAGATCGTCCGACTCCTCCCCAACCTCCTGTGATCCGAACTCGGAGACCTCCTCATGACCACTGATCCACTTGACAGCTTCGAAGCCGAGGCCTGGGCTCCGGCGCATCCCGCCGAGACGCTCCTCGGCACGTTCAGCGACGCATGGGTCGTGCAGCTCGTCAGCGGCGAGCCCGATGCCCCGGACGCGCTGGTCGCCGATCTCGTGCCCGCCACGGTGATGGTGAGCAACCGGCGGATCGTCGCTCGTGACGACGAGAGCAACAACTGGGTGTGGCTCCTGCGTGACCTGCAGTCGGTCGTCCACGCCGATGGCGCCACCTGGACGATCTTGGATGTTCCCGGGATCACCGACTTCGGGGTCTCGGTGCCCCCCGAATCCGTACGTGAGTTCCGTCGGGTCGTCGATGCGATGCCGGGCGTGAGCGTGCGCTCGCAGCGACGTCCCGAGCCCGCCGTGACGGACCTGTTCGTGGTTCCGCCCGCAGCGACCGCCGTGACGGAGCAGCTGCCCACGATCGACATCGTGCCGCTCGACTCGAGTGAGCCCGCCACGCTCGAGGACCTGTTCGCGCGTCCCTCTGCCGCGATCCCTGCGACGGTGCTGGCGTCGGAGGCTGTCACCTCGATCGGTGAGCCGCCATCGAAGGGTGGGCGGCGCCTGCGCTTCGGCGGCAAGGTCGCCCACTCGGTCGATGAGGTCGTGTCGTGGCCCGGTGGACTTGCCGGCATCGACGCCCGTGACATCTCGGCGTGGTTCGGTACGCACCAGGTGCTCGATCGCGTGTCGCTCGAGATGGCCCCCGGCAGGGTGACGGCGCTCATCGGCCCCTCGGGGTGCGGCAAGTCGACGTTCCTGCGCATTCTCAACCGCATGCACGAGATGATCCCTGCTGCCTCGATGGGTGGCCAGGTGATCGTGGACGGACACGATCTCTACGACACCACGCGCAAGCTCACCGACGCACGTCGCGAGGTCGGCATGGTGTTCCAGAAGCCGAACCCGTTCCCGGCCATGTCGATCTACGACAACGTGATCGCGTCACTGCAGCTGACGGGTGTGAAGGCCACCGCGTCGGTGAAGGACGAGCTCGTCGAGTCGTGCCTCATGAAGGCCGGTCTCTGGAACGAGGTGAAGGATCGTCTTCGCCAGCCGGGTGGCGGTCTGTCGGGCGGCCAGCAGCAGCGCCTGTGCATCGCCCGTGCGTTGGCCATCCGGCCTCGCGTGTTGCTGATGGACGAGCCGTGCTCGGCGCTCGATCCGACCTCGACCCGACGGATCGAGGAGACGATCTTGCAGATCGTGTCCGAGGTGACGATCGTGATCGTCACGCACAACATGCAACAGGCGCAGCGCGTGTCGGATCGCTGTGCGTTCTTCCTCGCCGAGCAAGGCACCCCCGGTGTCATCGTCGAGCACGGTCCGACCGACGTGATGTTCAACGCACCGCAGGACCCCCGCACCAGCGACTACGTCCAGGGCCGCTTCGGCTGATCCGGACGAGCCGTTCGACGGCTCGTCGTACCTTGTTGTTCACCTTCGAACCTGCTCTGCTTCGACGCGCCGTGCGCGATGTCGGCGGAGCGTGGTGAACCGGTGACGGTTGGTTGCACACCGTGATGGCTCGCCGGACGCGCCACCCCGAGACGACCACGAACTGTGCTCCGCTGACCGCGCTCCACCACGGTTGGTGAACACGAGGTGCTGCCGGGTGTTCGCCGGATGAACCTTGGGTCAGCACTCCCTGCGTTCAACTTGACGCCATGTTGCCGACAGATGGCCCTGTGAGAGTTCCCCTGCCTCGCCCGTCGGGGGAGTCCTCAACGAAGGGAAATCGAAGGGAACATGCTTACTTCAAACGTCAAGAAGCGCTTCGCAGTCGGCCTCGTCGCCGCAGGCGTTGCCGCCGGTGCCATGGTCGGCACGTCGGCCAACGCCGACCCGGCCCAGTTCAAGGCCCTGGTGGGTGTCGGCTCCGACACCACGCAGGACGTGCTGAACGGTTTCAGCGGCCGCATCGGCAACAGTTTCTTCACCCCGGTCATCTCGAGCACGGGGACCGGCGCGACGCAGGTCGTCTCGTTCGACGCCACCGGCTCCGCCTGCATCATCCCGAAGCCGGGCTTCGGCGCGTATGACCGTCCGAACGGCTCGACCAACGGCGCCCGTGCGCTCAGCCGTGCCATCGACGGCATCGGCTGGGGCAAGACCACGGCAACCGGCGGCGCCTGCGGCCGTCAGGACGTCTCTGGCGCGTTCGACTTCGCACGGTCGTCGTCGCTCGGCGTGAACACCACCACCGGTACCGGGTCCAGCACTACCTTCGACCTCACCTACATCCCGTTCGGCCGTGACGCGATGTCCTTCGGCGTGTACCGTGCAGCGGGCAGCCCCGTCACCACGCTGACCCGCGCACAGCTGAAGGACCTGTTCACCCAGCCCGCCAACGGCTCGATCACCGTCGGCGGCGTGAAGATCATCGCCTGCGGCATCCAGGAAGGCTCCGGCACCTTCCAGTCCTGGAACGAGCGCCACGGCGGCGGCACCTCGGGAGAGGTCATTGCGACCACGCAGTGCCGGGACCTCGTCAGCGGCACCACCGGAGCGGGGATCACGGGTAGGCAGCCCAACGGCCGTCTGCAGGAGAGCCAGCCGGTCCAGTTGAAGCAGATTGGCGACATCGTCGCTGCGCAGCCGGGTGAGGCGAACACGCAGGTCCTCATCGGGTTCTCGGCTGGCTCGTTCATCGCCAAGAGCAACGGCGTCTCCTTCCCGGCGGTGGCCGGCACCAACGTGCAGATCGGTTCCATCTCCGACAACAACGAGCTCGGCGGAGGCGCGAACCTCGGCAGCCCGGTGCAGGTCGCTGGATCGGGCCTCGCTCCGAACCCCACCTTCTTCGAAGACAGCTGGGTCGGCCGCGACGTCTACAACGTCCTGCCCTCGGCCATCGTCGACGACCCGGCCCCGAACGCCGCCAAGGACCTCTTCGTGGGCGGAACCTCGTCCATCTGCCAGGCAACGGCGACGCTGAACGTCTTCGGCTTCGGCTCGATCGCCAACTGCGGCTCCACCACGGACCGCTACACCCTCCGCACCGGCCAGGGCTGACCCCCTCCAATCTCCCCCACTTCACAAAGAAACGGACACACTCTTCATGTACAAGACCAAGACCACCCGCCGCGGCACTGCTGCGCTGGCGCTTCTCGTGTCGGCCTCGGCCGTCGCTGGGATCGTCGGCACGGCGTCTGCTGCTCCGACTGGGTTTGCAACGACCCAGACGGTGAGCGTCTCGTCGGGCACCATCAACACGCCCTTCTCGTTCACGCTCGCCGCTCCCAACAACGCATGCCCCGGTGACACAGCTGCCGGCGGTTACCGCGTCCAGACGTTCATCGCTTCGAAGTCCGTCGACCTGTCCACCCTCACGTACAACGCAAGCGGCCCGGTCAACCCGGGTGGTGGCGTGTACACGTCGCCCCTGTACAAGCAGTCCGACAACGCGAGGGCCACGGGCCTTGCAACGGCTCCGACCTCGGGCAATGTGCTCGACAGTGCCTTCACCATGGCGCCCACCTCGTTCTCGGGTGGTATCCAGGACGGTGTGTACAACATCGGTATTGCGTGCTCGCTCACCGGTGCGACGACCCGTTTCTGGGCGCACAGCATCACCGTGAGCAACGGCGGCACCGCGTTCGACTGGGTGCTCGGTGAGCTTGCGGCCGCTCCGGCCGTCGCAGTGCCGAACGGCGCCTCGACCGACGGTGGCGTCATCACGGGTACGTTCACGCCCGATGCAGCTGCGTTCCCGGCGATCACCGGCAACACCGTGACCGCGACCCCGGTGGGTGGCGGTGCCCCCGTCAGCGGTGTCGTCTCGGGCACCGGCTACACCATCTCGGGCCTGACCAACGGCACGAGCTACGACGTGGCTGTCTTCTCGACGAACGCTGTGGGCAACAGCACCACGACGACCCGCACCAACGTGGCCGTGTCGGTCGCTGCGCTGCCGGCAGTCACTGGCCTGTCGTCGACGCCTGGCACCGAGAGCTTCTCGGTGAGCTGGACGGCCCCGACGGTCCCGGCCGGCGCGAACCCGCTCAGCTACCTCGTCGAGTTCTCGGGCGGTCCCGCCCCGATTGCGTCGCAGACCGTCTCCGCGACGTCGGCATCGGTCACGGGCTGCACGGCCGGCACCTACACGGTGACCGTCACGGCGACCGGTTCGGGCATCTACGGCACTGGTACACCGGCGAGCATCACGGCGACCTGCAACCCCAGCACGATCCTGTTCCAGGACATCACGGTGGTTCGTCCTGAGGGCGCCCTCGTGCTGACGCAGCGTTGCGCTGTGAACGGTACGGCTCTGGCCTACCTCGACGCGGTCATCGGTCAGCTGCCGGTCATCCCGGCCCGCCCGAACAGCACCGTCGATGCGATGCCGGTGAACCCTGTTGCTGACGCTTTCGGCAACGCCGATGGCACCACCAACGGCACGGTGACCCGCCCGCAGATCGGTGTGGGCTCGGCTCCGACGGTCGTCACCGGCCCGCAGGCTCCCGGGTCGCTTCCCGGCGCCTGGACCGGTACGGCTGATGGCAGCTTCAACGAGTACCCGTACCCGACCGACGACACCACTGGTGTTGCGAACGCGCTGTACCCGACGAACTGCGCCATCGACCTCGGCGTCGCCCGTCTGCTCACCAGCGGCCCGCAGGCCGGTAACTACTTCTTCGCCACGGGCACCATCAACCAGGTGACCGTTGTGAACACCCAGAACGTGGATGCCGGTTGGACGCTCAACGGTCAGGTCACCGACTTCGTGTCGACGACCGATGCCAGCGACAAGTTCTCGGGCAACCTGCTTGCCTGGAACCCGCAGAACACCTACAAGTCGGGCACGTCGGTCGACGGCTACAACATGGCGGTCACAGCGGGTGCTGACACGATCGCTCGTCCGATCGGTAACACCTCCGGTCTGCAGGCCGCCAAGCAGCCGCTCGGCACCAGCCCCGCTGGTCAGTCGCTCGGCATCGCGGCGTTCGATGCCCGTCTCCGTCTGCTCATCCCGACCAGCGCGGACAACGGCACCTACACCGGCTACCTCACCTTCCCGGCCGTGAACAACGCGGCCGCCGCCGGTGCGGTCGACACACCTGGTGTGGGCGAGAACCGTCCCTGATAGTCCCGGAGAGCATCAGTCCTCGGACTGACCTCACCATCTGAAGCCCGGTGTCGGTGGTGTGGGGGAGGTGCTCGTCACCTCGCCCGCACCACCCGCCGGGTTTTCCTGACGAAGCGCCCGGCAGACGTACGCCGGGCATCCCTACACTCGCCCACAACCCCTTCACGAAGGTGCCGTTGCCGCT
>JBEGOE010000426.1:0-2947 GCA_041182165.1 Actinomycetota bacterium | reverse complement strand
TCGAGCGGCCCGACGTGCCGACGACGATCGACCGCTGGTTCCCGCAGGCGTACACGAACTACACGCCGGCGGTGCTGCAGCCGACCGGCGAGGTGTGGCAGGAGTGGCAGCTCTTCACCGAGGTCGCTGCCCGCCTCGGCGTCGCCATCACGCTGCCCGGCGGCACGATCGACCCGGGTGCCGCCATCGATGCCGAGGACGTGCTCGACCTCATCTACGCCAAGGCCCGCGTGCCGCTGGCGCAGGTGCGTGCCGATGGCGCCGTCCTGCGGCCCGACCTCGCCACCGTGGTTCTCGAGGCCGACCCCGATGTGACGGCGCGCCTGAACGTCGCTCCCGACGGCATCGCCGAGGAACTGCTGGTGGTGTTCCACGAGCAGTCGTCCGGCGCTGTGCTCGACGGTTTCGACCCGCTGAAGCACACGTTCCGCATGACGACCCGACGGTTGAAGAGCGTCTTCAACTCGTCCGGCCGCGAGGTCGATGCACTGCGTGCGAAGGCAGGCACGAACTTCGCGCACATGCACCCCGACGACCTCGTCGCCGTCGGCGCGGTCGATGGCAGCACCATCGAGATGGCGTCGCCGCGCGGTGCGATCAGGGCGATCGTGAAGAGCGCGCCCGACGTGCGTCAGGGCGTCATCAGCATCGCCCACGCGTGGGGTGGCCTGCCCGACGAGCCGGGCGAGCTGAGCGAGATGGGCTCCACCACCGGCGTGCTGATCGACGTCGACAGCGGCTACGACCGCTTCACCGGCATGCCCGTGATGAGCGCCATCCCCGTCTCCGTCCGAGCCGTCGTCACGACCTGAGCCGTCACGCCGCCCGAATTGCCCGCCACCGGTCGGCGGTCATGTGCCAGGCCACGTCGATCCCGACCTCGCCGGGGGCGCTCGCCACGTCGGCGGTCTCGCTGACGAGCTCGTATCCGAGGTGCTCCGGTACCCGGCGGCTGCGGTCGTTGGCACGGTCGTGGTGGATCTCGACGGCCTCGATGCCGTCCTCGTCCAGAGCCGCGGTGGTGAGCGCAGCGGCGAGCTCGGTGGCGTACCCGTTGCCGATGTGATCGACGTGGACCCAGTATCCGATCTCGAGCGCCGTCGGCCCGCGCCGCCGGTGCAGTCCCGTCCCGCCGATCGCAGCGTCACCGAGGAACACGCCGTAGACAGCGTCGCCGCCCGACTCCCAATCGGCTCGGAAGCCCTCGATGAGCGCTCGTCGTGCAACGAGCGTGAGCGGCTCGTCGGCGACGAAGGGCATCCACGGCCGGAGATGGTCGAGGCTCGCCGCAACGGCGGCCGCCATCGCAGGCACGTCGTCGATGGTCCACAGCCGCAGCGTCAGGCGCTCGGTCCGGACGAGTGATGGCAGACGCTCCATGACCGCAGTGTCGTCGACGACGATGCCGGGCTGCGAGCGCATTGTCGGTGTGCGAACCTGGGCGGGGCAGTGAGCGACGACGCGCGCCGCAGCGATTCGAGAGGGACCATGCACGACATCATCGACACCGCCGACGGACCGATGCGGCTGTTCACCGCGACGCCCGACGGCGCACCCAGGGGCGCGGTCGTCGTGATCCAGGAGGCATTCGGTGTGACGCCGCACATCGAGGGCGTGGCCCGGTTGCTCGCGTCGCACGGCTGGCTGGCGGTGTCGCCGACCCTGTACCACCGCACCGAGCCGCAGGTGTTCTCGTACGACGACCTGCCCGCCGTGATGCCGGTGATGCAGACGCTGAACAGCGAGGGGATCATCGCCGACCTCGACGCGACGTTCGCACACCTCGCAGAGCAGGGCTTCACACCCGACCGGACGGGGATCGTCGGGTTCTGCATGGGCGGCACGGTGACGCTGCAGACCGCCGCCACCCGGGCGCTCGGGGCAGCGGTCACGTTCTACGGCGGCGGCCTCGGCGCACCCCGGTTCGGCTTCCCGCCGGGGCTCGAGCTGGCGACGCACCTGCAGACACCGTGGCTCGGCCTCTACGGCGACCGCGACCCGAGCATCCCGGTCGACGACGTCGAGCGCCTCCGTGCGGTGGTGGCGGACGCATCGGTCGACGCCGAGGTCGTGCGCTACCCGGAGGGCCAGCACGGGTTCAACTGCGACGACCGACCCGCCGTGTTCGACGCCGGCATCGCGGCCGAGGCACGGCGGCGGATGCTCGACTGGTTCGACCGACACCTCGCCTGAGCGGCGAGGCCCGGCAGCGGGGTCAGCGGATCGCTGAACCTAACTGACCGTGAGGGTGGCCTTCATGTTGTTGTGGCCGGGAATCGTGCAGATGAGGGTGTACTCGCCGGCGGCGAGCTTCACGATCTCGGTCTTCACCTCGCCCCTGTTGGGGAGGTCGATCACGTTCGGGAGCTGCGTGCCGTCGGCCGCCACGATGTACAGGTTGTGCGGCAGGCTCGAGACGTTCTCGGCGGCGATCTTCACGTCACCGGCCTTGGCGGAGTAGGACGGCTGGTCCCACTTGATGCCCTCGATGGCCTTCACGACCACGTCGGCGTCGGCGGGGATGGTGTCGCCGCTCGAGCTGCTGCCGCCGCCGCACGCGGCGAGGCCGAGGGCTCCGGCGAGGACCAGGGGGGCGAGTGAGCGAAGCGTCATCCCGGGATTCTACAAGTCCGCGCTTCGGAAATACAGCCATGGCATCCGACACAGCGGCCCGCGGCCCCAGAGCCCCGTGGCACAGCGCCCCCGCACGCCAGCGGGCCGTGGCCGGGACCGCCGTGTTGCGCGAGGTCGCACGGTTACTGGACGTTCTCGCATCGCGTGTCACGGTTCCGGCGATGACTGCCGGGTACCATCGATCACGATGACTGCGACCGATCACGCGGGTCCTGGGTTCGGCGCGAACTCATGGCTCGTCGACGAGATGTACGCCGAGTTCCTGACCGACCCCGAGTCGGTCAGCGAGTCGTGGCGAGAGTTCTTCTCCGAC
>JBEGOE010000425.1:0-5070 GCA_041182165.1 Actinomycetota bacterium | reverse complement strand
GCCTTCGGCACACGAGCGCTGTCCAGCGTGAACGACGCGGCGGAGACCACGCTCTACACCATCCCGATCAGCGCACGGTTGGTCGAGGGCAGGAACCTCCTCGCCGTCGAGGTGCACCAGTTCCAGCAGGCGAGCAGCGACCTCACGTTCGACCTGTCACTCACCGCCACCCGCTGACGGCGGGTCGATCGCCCGGTCCTTCACCTCGCGCAGCCTCTGGTCGATCACCCGCGTCCCACTGCTCGCCGACCCCCCTCGACCATCGCTCCAACGTACGCTCGATGCCGGAGGTGCCCGTGACCGAGCAACGACCACTGCGAGCCGGCGACCCGCTGCCGGCCGACCTCGAGCTGATCGACCACACCGGGCAACCCTGGCGACCCGCCGACCGGCGAGGCCGGCCACTGGTGCTGGTGCTGCACCGCCACCTCGCTTGACTGCCGTGCCAAGAGCACGTGATCGCCGTGCGCGATCGCCTCGTCGAGTTCGGTGACGCCACCATCGTCGTCGTCACCTTCGCCCCGCCCGAACGACTTGCGGCCTACCGGGCCCACCTCGACCTTCCGTTCGACGTCGTGGCCGATGTCGGCCGCACGCTGTACGCCCTGCTCGGCGCCGAGCGAGGAACCAACCGTCAGGTGTGGTCGCTCGGCACGCTGCGGATGTACGCCCGGCTGCTGCGCCGCGGCCGGCGACTGCAACGTCCGGCCGGTGACGACATCCACCAGCTCGGCGCCGACGCCGTCGTCGGCCGTGACGGCGTGTTGCGCCTCGTGTCGCTGCCCGCCACCCCCGACGCCCGTCCCTCCATCGACACCCTCCTCGCCGCACTCGACTGACCCAACTCGGCGTGTGAGCGCGGAGCCGTGACAGACCAGGGGCTGCTCACGAACGCAGGAAAGTGGCGGGCGGGTACGGTGGGGCGACGTTCGAGGAGCAGCCGATGAGCACACCCGTACGCCGGCGGATCGCGCTGGTGGCGCACGACCACAAGAAGGCCGACCTCATCGAGTGGGCCACGTTCAACCGCGGCACGCTGTCCGAGCACGACCTCGTGGCCACCGGCACCACCGGCTCGATGCTGCGTGACAAGGTGGGTCTGAACGTGAAGCGGCTGCACAGCGGCCCGTTGGGTGGCGACATGCAACTCGGCGCCCTCATCTGCGAGGGGCAGATCGACCTGCTGATCTTCTTCTGGGACCCGCTCGAACCGCAGCCGCACGACCCCGATGTCCGCGCTCTGCTGCGCATCGCCGTCGTCTACAACACCCCGACCGCATCGAACCGCTCGACCGCCGACTACCTCATCTCGTCGCCGCTCTTCGCCGCCGGCTGAATCGGCCGCGTCGGGACTGCCGTCCCTGGGCCCCACGGCCGCACGGCGCTCGTCTGCCGTGCGCGACACTGGCGGCGTGGAACTCCAACACCTCCTCGTCTCGACCGACGGCCCGATCACGACCGTCACCCTCGACCGGCCCGAGAAGCGCAACGCCCTCGCCGCCGACGTGATGGCCGAGCTGACCATCGTCCTGCGCGATGTGGGCGCGTCCGACGCCCTGGGCGTGATCCTCGCCGCGAACGGGCCGGTGTTCTCGGCCGGGCACAACTTCGGCGACATGGCCGGCGCCACGGTCGACGAGGCCCGCCGGTTGTTCGAAGCGTGCACCGAGATGATGGACACCGTCCAGTCCATCCCACAGCCGGTGATCGCCAAGGTCCATGCCCTGGCCACCGCTGCGGGTTGCCAGCTCGTCGCCACCTGCGACCTCGCCGTCGCGGCCACCTCGGCAGGCTTCGCCATCCCCGGCGGCAAAGGCGGGTTGTTCTGCCACACGCCGCTCGTCGCCGTGGCCCGCAACGTCGGCCGCAAGCGCGCCCTCGAGCTCGCCCTCACCGGCGACGCCATCGATGCGGCCACCGCTGCCGACTGGGGGCTCATCAATCGGGCCGTCCCCGACGACGAGCTCGACGCAGCCGTCGACGACCTCATCCGCCGCGCCACCCGTGGCAGCGCGCTGTCGAAGGCGATGGGCAAGCGCGGGTTCTACGCCCAGGTCGACCTGCCGCAGGCGCAGGCGTACGAGATGGCGGTGGCCCTGATGGCCGAGGCCGCCGTCACGCCCGACGCCCAGGAAGGCATCGCCGCCTTCCTCGCCAAGCGCCACCCCACCTTCACCCAACCCCCCTGACCACCCCCACGAACTTTGGCACCACAGCGGGGCTGAACCCCACCGGCGTGCCGAAGTTCGGGGGTTGCCTTGATACCCCCGTGGGGTATCGTGTCAGTGTGACGCCGGGATACCACGCCGACAAGCAGCAGCTCATCACGCGGCTGCGCCGCATCGAGGGCCAGGTCCGCGGGCTGCAACGCATGATCGACGAGGACACGTACTGCATCGACGTGCTGACGCAGCTCGCCGCCGTCAGCAAGGGCCTGCAGACCGTCGGCGTGCAGCTGCTCGACGAGCACCTCCAGCACTGTGTCGCCGGTGCCGCCGCCAGCGGTGACACCGAGCGCACCGAGCACCTCGTCCACGAGGCCACCCGAGCCATCGAACGGCTGCTGCGGGCATGACACCGACCGAACCGCCAACACCGCGAACACCGCCAACACCAGGAGCACCGACATGAGCACCACGATCGCCATCACCGTCCCGGGCATGACCTGTGGCCACTGCGAGGCGGCGGTCAAGGGTGAGATCGGCAAGCTCGCCGGCGTCACGTCGGTCGACGTGAACCTCGACACCAAGGCCGTCGTGGTCGAGGGCGAACAGCTCGAACTCGACGCCATCGTGGCCGCCGTCGACGAGGCCGGCTTCGAAGCCGTGGTCTGACATGCCGTCCTCGGTCGGTTCGCGCCTCGGTAGCTACGCGCTCGTGCTCGTCGGGCTGTTCGGCACCGCCTACGCCGTGGGCGAGCGCCTGCCCGGCCACTCCCATTCGAACGGCTCGATGGTCGGCATGGACATGGGCGCAGGGGTGGCCTCGTCCGGCACGGGCTCGGCCGGCACGCTCGGGCTGAGCCAGGTGGTCGCCGACTACCGACGGGTGGTCGACGACCACACCGACACGACCCTCACCTTCCACCTCGAGCGCGACGGCGCCCGCGTCACCGACTTCACCGAGCAGCACGCGGCCCTGCTGCACCTGCTGCTCGTCCGCCACGACCTCACCGGCTACCAGCACCTGCACCCCGAGCTGGCGCCCGATGGCACCTGGACCGCCGATGTCGACCTGGCGACGCCGGGCGTGTGGCGCATGGTCGCCGACAGCTCACCCGCCGACGCCGACGGCGCGATCCTCGTGCTCGGCACCGACATCGTGGTGCCCGGCGACATGACCGCCGAGCCGCTGCCTCCGGAGCAATCGATGGTCGACACCGTTGGCCTCATGGTCATGCGCGACGGCCTGGACTTCACGGCCACCCTGCCCGACGGATCACCAGCGCCCGGCCTCGACCGCTACCTCGGCCAGTCCGCCCATCTGGTCGCGTTCCGCGAGGGCGACCTCGCGTACCTCCACCTCCACCCCGACAACGACGCGCTGGGCGACTACCGGTTCTCCACCCCGCTGCCGGGGCCGGGCACCTACCGTCTCTTCCTGCAGTTCACCCACGACGGCGCTGTCGTCACCGTGCCCTTCACGGTGGTCCAGCCATGACCGCGCTCGACAGCATCCGCTCCGGCGCCGGCATCAGCGACCGCATCGAGCTCGAGCTCACCGGCATGACCTGCGCGGCCTGCGCATCGCGCATCGAGAAGAAGCTCAACCGGATGGACGGCGTGACGGCCACGGTGAACTACGCCACCGAGAAGGCGACGGTCACCTTCGACGGCGCCGCCGTGCAGCCGAGCGATCTGATCGCGACCGTCGAGTCGATCGGGTACGGCGCGCACCTGCCTGCACCGGTCGGGAGCGCCGAGCCGGTGATCGTCGAGCGCACCGACCCGTTGCTGCAGCGGTTGGTGGTCGCCGCCGTGCTGGGCACGCCGGTGCTCCTGCTGTCGATGATTCCTGCGCTGCAGTTCCGCAACTGGCAATGGCTCGCCTTTGCGCTGTCGGCGCCGGTGGCCACGTGGTGCGCGTGGCCGTTCCACCGGTCGGCGTGGAAGAACCTCCGGCAGGCCGAGGCCTCGATGGACACCCTCGTGTCGGTGGGTGTGCTGGCCGCGTTCGGGTGGAGCACCTACGCCCTGTTCTTCACCTCGGCGGGTGACAACGGCATGACCATGAGCATGTCGCTGATCTCGAGCGTCGGGGGTGGAGAACACCACCTGTACCTCGAGGTGGCGTCGGCCACGGTGGCGCTGATCCTGGCCGGCCGCTATGCCGAGGTGCGTTCGAAGCGGCGCGCCGGCAGCGCACTGCGCGCGTTGCTCGAGCAGGGCGCCGCCGAGGCGACCGTCGTCGATGCCGTCGGGAACGAACGCATGGTGGCGATCGCCGACCTGCGCGTGGGCGACCGCTTCGTCGTTCGGCCTGGCGAGCGCATCGCCACCGACGGCGTGGTGGTCGAGGGCGCCGCGGCCATCGACACGTCGCTCGTCACCGGCGAGAGCCTGCCGCGCGACGTCGTGGTCGGTGACCCGGTGACCGGTGCGACGATCGACACCGACGGCCGGCTCGTGGTGCGGGCCACGCGGGTGGGCGCCGACACGACGCTTGCGCAGATGGCCCGGTTGGTCGAGCAGGCGCAGAGCGGCAAGGCGCCGGTGCAACGGCTGGCCGACCGGGTGGCGGCGGTGTTCGTGCCGGTGGTCGTGGCGCTCGCCGTGACGACGCTCGGCTTCTGGACCGCCCGCACCGGCAGCCTCAGTGAGGCGATGGGCCCGGCGATGGCCGTGCTCATCATCGCCTGCCCCTGCGCGCTGGGCCTCGCCACGCCCACTGCGCTGCTGGTGGGCACCGGCCGCGGCGCGCAGATGGGCATCCTCATCAAGGGCCCCGAGATCCTCGAGAGCACCCGTCGCATCGACACCGTCGTGCTTGACAAGACGGGCACCATCACCACGGGCGTCATGGAGGTGTCGTCGGTCGTGCCGGCAGCGGGGCACGACCTCGCCTCGCTGC
>JBEGOE010000424.1:0-2686 GCA_041182165.1 Actinomycetota bacterium | reverse complement strand
CGGTGAGGTGCACGCTGCGCTCGCCGGTGAGCTGCTGGTAGACGGCCTCGGTGGTGAGCGGCAGCAGGGGTGCTGCCACGCGGCACAGCACGCTCAGCACGGTGTGCAGCGTGTCGATCGCATCCTGGTCACCTGCCCAGAATCGGTCGCGGCTGCGGCGCACGTACCAGTTCGTGAGCGCGTCGAGGAACGTGCGCACCGACGAGCACGCCGCGAACAGGTCGTACCCGTCCATCTGGGCGGTGACGTCGGCGACGAGGGCGTGGGTCTTGGCGAGCACATACCGGTCGAGCACGTCGGTCGAGTCGGTGCGGAACGTCCCCTGGGTGCCCTCGGCGTTCGCGTAGAGCGACAGGAAGTACCACGTGTTCCACATCGGCAGCATCACCTGGCGAACCGTGTCGCGGATGCCGTCCTCGGTGACCGCCAGGTCGGACCCGCGCAGGATCGACGAGCTGAGGAGGTACCAGCGCATGGCGTCCGAGCCGTAGGTGTCGAACACCATCATCGGGTCGGGGTAGTTCTGCAGGCTCTTCGACATCTTCGCCCCGTCGTCGCCCAGCACGATGCCGTGGCTGACGCAGGTGCTGAACGACGGGCGGTCGAACAGCGCCGTGGCCAGCACGTGCAGCGTGTAGAACCAACCGCGCGTCTGGCCGATGTACTCGACGATGAAGTCGCCCGGGTAGTGGCTCTCGAACCATTCGCGGTTCTCGAACGGGTAGTGCACCTGCGCGAACGGCATCGATCCGGACTCGAACCAGCAGTCGAGCACCTCGGGCACGCGACGCATCATCGACTGCCCGGTGGGGTCGTCGGGGTTCGGGCGGACGAGGTCGTCCACCTGCGGGCGGTGCAGATCTGTGACGGTGACGCCGAAGTCGCGCTCGAGGTCGGCGATCGAGCCGTAGGCGTCGACGCGCGGGTACATCGGGTCGTCGCTCTTCCACACCGGGATCGGCGAGCCCCAGAACCGGTTGCGGCTGATGCTCCAGTCGCGGGCGTTGGCCAGCCACTTGCCGAAGCTGCCCTCCTTGATGTGCTCGGGCACCCAGGTGATGTCCTGGTTGAGCTCGACCATCCGGTCGCGGAACGCCGTCACCTGCACGAACCACGAGCTGATCGCCCGGTACACGAGCGGCTCGGCGCAGCGCCAGCAGTGTGGGTACGAGTGGAGGTACGAGTCGTGGCGCACCACCACGCCCCGGCTCTTCAGCTCCTTGATCACGTCGGGGTTCGCGTCGAACACGTGCACGTTCGCCCACGGGGTGACCTCGGCCGTGTAGCGGCCGTGCTCGTCCATGGGGCAGATCGTGGGGATCCCGACCGCGTTGCAGACGTTCTGGTCCTCCTCTCCGAAGCCCGGCGCGAGGTGCACGACACCGGTGCCGTCCTCGGTGCTGACGAAGTCGGCGGCCAGCACGTGGAAGGCGTTGGGGGTCTCGTCGAAGAACGGGAACAGCGGCGTGTAACGGCGGCCGACGAGGTCGGCACCGCTGAGTGTGCCCACCTGCGTCGCGCCGGCGAGCTCTTTGTCGTACGCACCGAGTCGTGCCTCGGCGAGGATGTAGCGCGAGCCATCGAGTTCCATGACGGCGTAGTCGATGTCGGGGCCGACGGCCAGGGCAAGGTTGCTCGGCAGGGTCCACGGCGTGGTGGTCCATGCCAGGATCTTCTCGCCCGAGTCGAGGTGGAACCCGACCGTGAGCGCAGGGTCCTGACGGTCGCGGTAGACGTCGTCCATGCGTGTCTCGGTGTTGCTGAGCGGGGTCTCGCAACGCCAGCAGTAGGCCAGCACACGGAAGCCCTCGTAGATGAGGCCCTTGTCCCACAGTGTCTTGAAGGCCCACATGACGCTCTCCATGTACGGGAGGTCGAGGGTCTTGTAGTCGTTGTCGAAGTCGACCCAGCGCGCCTGGCGTGTGACGTAGCGGTGCCAGTCGTCGGTGAACCGGAGCACGCTGGTGCGGCACGCGTCGTTGAACTTGTCGATGCCGTACGCGGCGATCGCGGGGTGACCGCTGATGCCGAGCTCCTTCTCGGCGACCACCTCTGCGGGCAGGCCGTGACAGTCCCAGCCGAAGCGCCGATCGACCTTCTGGCCACGCATCGTGCGGTAGCGGGGCACGGCGTCCTTCACGAAGCCGGTGAGCAGGTGGCCGTAGTGCGGCAGGCCGTTGGCGAAGGGCGGGCCGTCGTAGAAGACGTACTCGTCGGCCTCGGAGCGGGCGGCGATGGAGGCCTCGAAGGTCCGGTCGGCGTCCCAGAACGCGAGAACCTCGCGCTCGACCTGGGGGAAGCTGGGCTGCGGTTCGACGGAGGGATAGCTCATCGGTGGGCTCCTGTGATGGTGACGATCAGCAGGGACGAGCCGGAGCCCGCGATACCACCCTGCTTGCCCGCCGCCACAGCCACGGACCACTCGATTGCGCCAGCGCTGACGGGCTGGACCCGTTCGGTTCTAGTGAGCACGTCTCCTGCGGACAGGGGATGGTGCCGTTCTTCCGAAGGCTCTGAGGTGATCGCCGCGTCGAAGCCGTTGCGACCACGATAGTGGTCGAGGGGGCGTGTGGGGCGCGAGTCGGGTCAGCCGTCGCCGGAGGGGATGCCGGCGGGCGGGGTGAGGTCGGCCGTGTCGTCGTCGTCGGCGAACGCGAGCGGGATGCGCTGGATGCCACCGGAGCTC
>JBEGOE010000423.1:0-6925 GCA_041182165.1 Actinomycetota bacterium | reverse complement strand
CGGCCGCATCGAGGCCCTCGGCGAGATCGGCGCCGTGCTCGGCGCGAACGGCGAGCGGGGCTGCGCTCGGCTCGCCCTCACCGATGCCGACCGCGACGGTCGTGACCTCGGGGTCGGGTGGATGCACGTCCTCGGTCTGGCGGTGTCGGTCGACGCGATCGGCAACGTCGTCGGTGTGCGCGCCGGCACCGACCCGACCGCCGCCCCGGTGATGACCGGGTCGCACATCGACACGGTGCGCACCGGTGGCCGCTTCGACGGGAACCTCGGCGTGCTCGCCGGGCTCGAGATCATCGAGACGCTCGAGCAGCACGGAATCCACACCCGCCGCCCGATCGCGGTCGCGTTCTTCACCGACGAGGAAGGGGCGCGCTTCCAGCCCGACATGCTCGGCAGCCTGGTGTACGTGGGTGGGATGCCCCTCGAGGAGGCCCTCGACGTACGGGCCGCCGACGACGGTGCCCGGCTCGGCGACGAGCTGTCGCGCATCGGCTACGCCGGCCCGGTGCCGTGCCCGGCAGCAGGTGCGCCGCATGCGTTCGTCGAGCTGCACGTCGAGCAGGGTCCGGTGCTCGAGGACGAGGGCATCACGATCGGTGTGGTCACCGGTGTGCAGGGCATCTCGTGGACCGAGCTCACCATCTCCGGCCAGTCGGCGCACGCCGGCACCACGCCGATGCGGCTCCGCAAGGATCCGGGGTACGTGGCGGCCGAGATCATCGCCGGGGTGCGGGCGATCGCCCGCCAGATGGGTGGCACGCAGGTGGCCACGGTCGGGCGGTGCGAGTTCAGGCCCAACCTCGTGAACGTCGTGCCGTCGACGGTCACCATGACGGTCGACCTGCGCAACACCGACGAGCATCTCCTGCAGCAGGCCGAGCACCGGTTCGAGACCTTGTGCACCACGCTCGCTGCCGACGAGGGCGTCACGATCGAGCGTCGCACGCTCGCTCGCTTCGAGCCGGTCGAGTTCGATCCGGGCATGGTGTCGCTGGTGCAGGCAACCGCGCAGCGACTGGGGTTCTCGACGATGACGATGCCGAGCGGTGCTGGCCACGATGCGCAGATGCTCGCGCGGGTGTGCCCCACGTCGATGGTCTTCGTGCCCAGCGTGAACGGCCTGTCCCACAACATCGCCGAGTTCACCGAAGCCCCCGATCTGCAGTCGGGCGCGGATGTGTTGCTGCAGGTGATCGCGCATTTGGCGGAGGTCGCCTGATGGTGAGCCGAGTCGACCTCGTCACGATCGACACACCCGACACCGACCGCCTGGCCGGGTTCTGGCGGGCTGTCCTCGACCTCGTCGAGTCGGAACGAGAAGACGTCGATCGGTGGATCGTGCTCTCCGACGCCGACGGAGTGCGACGAATCGGCCTGCAACGCGGCGCGCACCGAGCGGGCGGCGTGCACCTCGACCTTGCGTGCGGCACCGACGAGTTCGAGGCCGAACGGGCCCGCGTGCTCGCCCTCGGAGCGACGGAGACGCGAGCACCTCGGGTGGAGCCGTACGGCGCCATCGCGAACTTCGCCGATCTCGATGGCAACCTGTTCGACCTCTGCGCGTATCGGCGCTGAGTACCGACCGAGCACGCGAACGACCGAAACCCGGGCGTGAACGGGGGCCGACCTTTCGGCCGGCCCCCGTCGTGTTCCGTTCAGTTCACGCTGCGATGCGGGTGGGTCAGCGACCCGGTGCACCTGCGCAGTACTTGTTGTCGTACACCGTGGTGACGTCGTCGGTGATCTCGACACCCTGCTCGGCGTAGATCGGCTTCAGCTGCTCGTAGAGCGCGGCCACCTTGGCGGGGTCGAGGGTGCAGTAGGTGCCGTCGGGGCTGTTGGCGGCGATCTTCTTCTCCTCGAGCAGCGCGATGCCGGCTTCGTTCAGACCCTCACTGAGGGCCCAGAATCCGTCGTGGGTGACGTTGATCTCGATCAACGCGTCGGTGATCGGCTTCGGGTCGTTCAGGAAGTCGATCCATGCCTGCTGCATCATCGGCACGAGCAACGTGAGGCATGCGTCGAGTTCCTCGACGCGGCTCTTCAGCATCGTGATCGTCGCCGGGTAGTTGTCGAAGCCCATCTCGGCAACCGTGAAGAAGCTGACGTCGGCCGGTGCCCCGTCCTTCCAGGCGATGTCGTTCTCGTACTTGTAGACCTCGTTGGTGGCGAAGCCCTGCTGGATCAGGTTGCCGCTCTCGGCCACCCACTTGGCGTCGGAGCCGTCGTAGCTGGGGTTGCTCTGGTCGGCCGTGATGTAACCCTGGCCGATCATGTAGTCGATGTACGCGGTGCCCGGGAAGTGCAACACGGTGGCGCCGGTGGCGGCCATGTCCTCGGGCGTCTGGATGTCGTGCTGGGTCGGGTCCCACATGACCATCTGCGGATCCTGGTCGAGTGTCTTGGCGATCGCGACCATGGGGACGGCCGACGAGTCCTTGATGACGTCGCTGATGTTGATGTAGGCCATGTCGGCGTCGCCGTCGAGCAGAACTGCGCTGTTGGCCTTGTCGAAGTTCACGGTCTTGATCTCGATCTCCTTCAGACCGCCGACGGCGTACTGCGGCTGCACGGGTCCGAAGTACGAGACGGTGTCCTTGCTGGCGGTGCCGTCGGGGCCGATGAGCTGATACGTGCCGCCGTGCTCGAGCTCGGGGAACCAGTCGGTCTGGATCGTGAGCTTGGTCGGACAGACCGCCTCGCCCTCCGCCGTGGTTTCCTCGGTCGCCGCCGCCGTGGTGTCGGCGGACTCCTCGTCGTCGCCGCATGCGACGGTGATCAAACCGAGCGTCAGCAGCGAGAACGCTGCAACGGTCTTCCTTGCCTTCATGTGTGTCTCCCCTTGTTGTGTGGACGGTGCAGCGCTGTGGTTCAGCGCCGGCTTCGGGCAGAGTCGTGCCAGTTCCGAATGGCACGGTTGGTGATCCACCCGACGATGAGGAACATCAGCACGCCGAACAGCGTGGCCATGATGGTCCCTGCGAACATCTCCGGCCGCTCCGACGCCTTCTGCTGGCGCGTGCGGATGTAATAGCCGATCCCCTTGTCGCCCTGGGCGAAGAAGAAGTCGGCCACGATCGAGCCGATCACCGCTCCACCGGCGCCGATGCGGATACCGGTCATCATCGCCGGCAAAGCGGTGGGCAGCTCGAGCTTGCGCAGGCGAGTCCATCGGTTTGCATGGTTCAGCGTGAACAGGTCGTGGTGCAAACGGTCGGCCGACTGGAGGCCGAACAACGTGTTCGTGATGATCGGGAAGATCGCGATGAGCACCGTCACCACGAGACGCACACCCATCCGCTCACCGAACAGCTGGGTGAGCAGCGGCGTGATCGCCAGGATCGGAACGGTCTGGAGCACGACGGCATACGGGAACAGCGCCCGCTCCATGCCCTTCGAGAGGTTCATGATGACGGCGAACGTGGTACCGAGGAGGATCGCGATCATGAGGCCGATGACCGTGACCTGCAGCGTGGGCCACATGTACCCGAGGATCGGCTTGAGTCCGTTGCGCTCGTCCCACAAGGGGAAGAAGCCCTCTCGGACGACTTCGTGCGGGTAGGGCAACGCGTTGCGTCGTTGCGCCGGGATGTCGTACTTCAGCCAGCTGTACAGGTACCAGACACCGATGAACACGATGAAGGTGATGATCGGCGGGATCGCCGTGCTGAGGAACTCCGACCGTTCCTTCGGGCGCTTCGTCGGCACAGCTGCTTCGCTGTCGGCCGCGGACGCGAAGTACGCCGGGTCGACGGCCTTGAGATCGTCGATGGCCGTCATGCGTGTGCATCCTTGAGATCGGCACTGATCCGGCCGCAGAGCTCGGCGAACTCCGGCTCGTAGCGCAGGTCGTGCTCGCGGGGGAACGGGAAATCGACGGCGTAGTCACCGATGATCCGCCCGGGCCGGGCCGACATGACGATCACGCGCGTCGACAAGAAGACCGCTTCCTGGATGCTGTGAGTGATGAACAGCCCGGCGAACTGCTCGATCTGGAACAGTCGGAGCAGTTCGTCGTTGAGGCGCTCGCGCGTGATCTCGTCGAGGGCGCCGAACGGCTCGTCGAACAGAAAGACCTTCGGGCGCAACACGAGCGAGCGGGCGAGTGAACACCGCATCTTCATGCCACCCGACAGCTGCTTCGGGTACTTGGCCTCGTGGCCGACGAGGTTGACGAGCTCGATCGCCTTCTTCGCCTCGGCGAGCCGCTGGGTCTTCGGCATCCCCTGCAGTTCGGCGTTCAACTCGACGTTGCGCTGCACCGTTCGCCATGGGAGCAACGTGGCGTCCTGGAACACGTATCCGATGCTCGACCGGTCGATGTCGACGCTGCCGCCCGTGTGGTGTTCGAGACCAGACGCGATTCTGAGCAAGGTCGACTTGCCGCAGCCCGATGGCCCGACGACAGTGACGAACTCGCCAAGGGCGACGTCGAAACTCACGTCGTCGACGGCATGGGTGCCGTCCGGGAACGTCATCGACACGCGCCGGAAGCTCACCGCCGTCGAACCAGGCGCTACGGCATTCCTGGCACCGGATTGCGAGGCATCAGTGGTTGTCATCATCCCCCCCGAAGTTAGAGGTGGCGCCGGGGCTCAGCGCCTCCTCCGTGTGTCGTGTGTGTGAACTGTGGGACGCAGGTGTCGCCACGACTCCAGCAACCGCATGTCCCCGTCGCATCACGATGCGGTCGTGGGGACCGAATGCGATCGCCTCTCGAACCGTAGCCGCGGCGACCCTGACCGTGTCACCATCGCCCTCCAGGCCCATCAGCCGGCGCGCCGCCGTGGTGACGGTGTGGAGCGCCTCGGCCGGGAGCAGGTGCGCAGCCATGGTCATCAGCGCTGCGGTCTCGAGCGGGTCACCGCGACCCATGGGATTGAACGGATCCTGCAGGTTGTCGGCCCCAGCGGCCACGTTGACCCCGGCGGCACGCAGCGCACGGACGGCGGTGAGGGCTCGGGGCATGCGGCTCTGGTGTTCGCGTCCCTGCAGGAACAGGTTGGTGTGCGGCAGCGCGATCACGCTGATCCCTGCGGCGGCGACCTGTTCGGCGATTCGCTGCTGCTCCGCCTCGCTCTGCATCCCCAACGACACGCAGTGGCTCGCCGTGACCCTGTGGGGAAAGCCCGATGCCACGACCCGCCGGGACAGGTCGTCGAGCGTGACGACGGTGGGGTCGAGGGTCTCGTCCGTGTGCAGGTCGACCGGCAGCCCGGCGGCCGCCGCCATGGCCAGGAAGTTCTCGTTGGCGGCGTGTGGGTCGTCCTCCAGGTGCGGACATCCGCCCACCACGTCGATCCCCATGTCGATGGCTTCACGGAGCATGGCCCGCTGTTCGGCGCCCTGAGGACCGGTGCTCGGCCATCCGCACAACGACACCACCTGGATGTCGATCACGTCGCGCAGACGGTCGCGCACCGTGATCAGCGCCTCGACCGACATGAATCCGTTCTCCGTCGTCACGTCGGCGTGAGTGCGGATCGCCGTGGTGCCGTTGCGGAGCATCAACAGCGCCGCTCGCTCGGCGCGCTCGATCGTGTCGGCCAGGGTGACGAGGTGACGGCTGGCTTCCATCGCCCGGATCGCCCCCATCAGGTCGCCGGTGGGGTTCTCCACGAGCTCTGCGAGGAATGCCTTGTCGAGATGGGCGTGGGGTTCGGCGAATGCAGGAAGGACGATGTGACCCGCGGGTGCGTCGGGTCGCTCGGTGTTGCTCACGCCAGCGGGGCGCCGGTGAGCGGGCGTCGTTCGATGGGCTCACCGAGGCGTGGGAAGACCTCCTCGGCCACCAGGTGCATCTGCTCGTTCATCTCGTCGCGGGTGAGGCCCGGGTAGTCGAAGAAGAAGCAGATGTGCTGCAGGTCGAGCAGGTCTCGCCAGTAGCCGATCGCGTCGACGGCGTCGTCGATCGATCCGACGATCTGGATCTTCTGGTCGTTGCTCTCGTCGACTGTTGGGCAGTGGTCGAACGCGACCTTCGAGCCATCGGGGTTGCGGTAGCTCGAGAACCGGCCGTACGGGGCGAGGAACTTGTTGAACTCGTCGTGGCCCGGCTTGCCCTTGCGCATCGCTGCCTCGCGGGTGCGACCGACATGGAGGTTGAGCACGAGGCAGCGGTCCTGGCCGGGCGCCACCGGATCGCCCATCTCCTCGCGGATCTCGGCGTAGCGGTCCCACTTCTGCTTCTGGCTCTCGGCGTTCTGCAGCCAGTACACGGCCTTGTGGCCGGCGCGTGGCACGTACTCGATCGTCTCGGGTGACGTGACCGGCTGGTAGACGTCGACCTTGCGGAGCGGCTTCGGGATGAGCGTGAGGTCGTTGACGGTGTTGCCGCGGTCGGGCACGTCGTCAGGGGGGAACACGAACTGCTTGCCCCGGTAGCTGAAGCGCTCGTTGTACCAAGCGAGCTTGATGACCTCCATCGCCTCTTCGAAGAGCTCGCGGTTGATGCGGTCGTGCTCGGCCGACATGGCGTTGTCGCCGCTGGCGACGACGGTGCCGCGCGCCCATGCCACGCGCGGCACGGTGCCGCGGCCGACGCCGAACTCCATGCGCCCACCGGTGACGATGTCGGCGAGGGCGAAGTCCTCGGCCAACCGGAGCGGGTGCCACTGCGGCACGACGTTGAACATCTGCCCGAGGCGGAGATCCTTGGTGAGGTGGGCGAGGTGGAGCCCGAACATGATCAGGTTCGGCAGGACCTCGTAGCCCTCGTACTGGAAGTGGTGCTCGGTGAGCCACATCGTGTCGAAGCCCAGCGTGTCGGCGGTGCGACCCCACTCGACGAGGTTCTGGTAGCAGGCGATGACGTCGTCGTTGCTGTAGCGGCGCGCGGTGGGAGCGATGCTCGGGTCGCCGGCGTCGGGCATCGGCACCGTGCAGAAGAAGTTCGTGTCGACTCGCATGCCGCGGACCCTAGTGG
>JBEGOE010000422.1:0-2737 GCA_041182165.1 Actinomycetota bacterium | reverse complement strand
AGTTCCGCTTCAACGTGTAGCAGGGGTTTTGTGCTCTGCGACCTTTCGGTCGCAGTGCCTCTGACCTGGCGATTTGTGTCCTTCCAGGTGCGTACAGTTCGCCCTGCTCGTTTGGAGGAAGGACTGCCCGACTTCGCCAGGAGTTGCGCGGGTCATGTGCAGTACTTGGCCCGATAGTCCTGGTGGCCGCGACCCGGCTGGCAGGCGTTGGACCAGTCGATGCGCACGATACGGAATCCTGGTTGGTCCAGTGAGATGTGCATGACCAGGCGGGTGCCGTGAACTGAATCGTCGAGGAAACCTTCGGTGGTCACCGTCACCACGACGGTCGAGCCCTCGACGGGACCTTCCTGCATCGATTGCAGCTCCGACGCCGAGGACGGAGCACCACCTGCGACGGCGTTGGCGAACGCGATGGGGCTGGTGCCCCACGGCCAGACGTCCGACTGGCCCGAGGAGGGCCAGATGATCGTGTCGAGGTACTCGTCCAACCCGACTGGCGTCGCGGTGCCAGCGTCGACATCGATCTGCAGCTGGCTCTCCCAGCCGATCGTACGGTTCTCGAACGGGGCGAGTCGGGCGAACGAATCGCCGTTGGGTACGAGCAGCGTCCCTTGCGGCTCGAGGACCAGCGGTCCGTCGAGTGCGGCCCACGAGATCGGCAGTTCGAGGTATTCCACGGTGCCGTCGCGCCAGCCGCGGATCAGCTCGGTACGCATCGCGCCCGTCGTTTCGGAGTAGGCCGACAGGAACCCGCCGTCGAACGTCGGCATGACCACGCTGGTCCCGGGCTGCTCGGCGATGACCCGGCGATCGCCGATACTCCACTGCCAATTGTGGGCCTGGACGAGGTTGTTCGCATCGTCGAACGCGCCGAGTGGAATCGGCGACACGGCACCACCGTTTCGGCCGACCCACGGCACACTCGGAGTCCGTTCGGGTGACGGGCGCGAGCCCTGATCCTGCCAGCCACTGACGACGAGACCGGTCGGTGCGGGGAAGACGTCGGCATCACCGACTGGCAGCACCTCTGGGAAACGTTCGATGAGGCGGCCTGTATCGCCCGGCGCCAGCGACACGGCGATCACGTCGGACGACGACGGCCAATCGTTGTCGAGTGCGAAGTAGACGACGTCATCCGGGCCGGCGGCCACCAGCGACGCGTCGACGTACTCGTTGGGCAGCGTGAAGGTGGGAAGTTCGGTGCTCTCGCGGCGCTCGCGTGTGACACGGCGAGTGAGCGGGTCGTAACTGACCGGGATGCCCTGCGGATCGACCACGACCGCTGTGCACTGGCGCTGATCCACCTGTTGCTGCTCCCACCACACGTCGCCGCACACGCGGTTGATTGCGGAGCCTTCCCAGTTCCAGCCGGTCAATGCGGCAGCGACATCGACTGCGGGCTCGGTCGGCCTCGTCGCCAGGGTCGTCGGTGCGACCACCGGCACCGTCGAGGCCGTCGTCGACGTCGTGTCCGGCACCGATGGTGCCGGCTCACTGCCCGCGGTTGCCGGCATCATCGTCGCCGACGACTCGCTCCCGCACGCGCCAACACCGATCATCGCGACGATCGCGCTCACGGAACGCCACATCGGTCTCAGCGTCTCCACGCAACTCATCATCCCATCGACTCCACGTGACGTGGAAGGGTCGAGTGGCCAGATGGGCTCCTGAGCCCCCGGCTCAGTGGCGCGTGGCCCAGCCGTGGAGCTTCTTCGCTGCGGTGCCGTATTGGCCCAGTTGGTAGACGGCGGCCCCCGCTGGCGAGAAGGTGAACGACTCGAACGGTTCAGCGAGCATCTCGTCGAGGTAGTCGCGTAGCGCGATGCCAGTGGTGACGTGTGCACTGAACTGCTCGCCGGTCGATGCCGGCACGAACGTCGAGACGTACTCGATGAGCATCGGGTCGATGACTGGATCTTCAGCGGTCGTGACGAAGGCATCCGAGAGCCCGGTCGCGACCGTGAACGGAGCGACGGCGTCGATCAGTTGCCGCTGGACCTCGCTCAGCACCGGGTGCGGCTTGGCGACGATGCCTGCGAGTCCGACCGCACCGCTGGGGATGTAGTAGTACCGATATGCCTCCAGCTGCACGCGGCTCACGTCGGTGCCGGCGAACACTTCGCCAGCAGCCGCGTAGACGTCGTCGAGGTCCGCTGTGCGAACGAAGCGCTGGAGCAGCGTGACATGTGGATGATGCGTTTCGTCCAACGCGAACCCCTGTGGGAAGACGGCGAGGAGTCGGGCGTTGTTCGCTGTGGAGCGCTCGAGCATCGTGGCGTCAGGCTCCAACAAGAGGTTGATGGCGGTGACCGAGTTCGTGCTGCTCACGGTGATCTCCTCAGCTCATGGGCCCGCCCGACCGGGCGATGCCAGAGCAATCGTACGGCATCGCCTCAGCTGCTCGGCCAAGCATCGTCGCGCGAGCCACCGTCCCGCCGAAGCTCTCGTTCAGGCCGACCGAAGCGGCCGAAACCGACGGTCACACCTGTCGTCCGCCAGGATGATGGGACCACCGGTGCGCCGGCCGCGTGGCGACCGAAGCGCTCGGAGGCTCTACGGTGGGCAGCGTGGAGCAGGAGTCACCGCCGGTCGTGCGCATCGCGCAGCGGGTCATCGGGGCGCCCGACCGCCTGCTGCAGCTCGCCGAGGGCCGGGCATGGTTCGAGCTCGGGGCGTTCATGGCGACGGCGCCACTGCTGCGCCTCGCCGGCCGCGGCGACCGTCACCCGGTGCT
>JBEGOE010000421.1:0-2508 GCA_041182165.1 Actinomycetota bacterium | reverse complement strand
GACGTGCTCAGCACGATGACGCTCGCACACCTCGCCGGCGAGCTGAGCCGAGTCGAGGTCCGTCGCCTCGGCCACCAGCTGCTCGTGGCCGGCCACGAGACGACGGCGAGCCTCCTCAGCGCGATGTTCCACCGGCTCGCACTGCAGCCCGAGCTGCTCGTGCAGCTGCGCGAGCACCCGCACCTCATCGACGCCGCGGTCGAGGAGATCCTCCGCTACGACTCGCCGGTGCAGGGCCTGTTCCGAACCAACGCCGAGCAGTGCGAGATCGGTGGCGTGGTGATGGAGCCGGGCACCAAGGTCCAGCTGCTCTACGCGTCGGCCAACCGCGACCCCGACGTGTGGGACGATCCCGACGAGATCCGCTTCGATCGCGACCCGCGCCAGCTGCGCACGCACATCGCGTTCGGGTGGGGCGTGCACCACTGCATCGGTGCCTCGCTGGCCCGGCTCGAGGGCCGCCTCGCGCTGCGCCGAATCGTCGCAAGCCTCGAGTCGATCGAGCTGATCGGCGAGCCCACACCGTCGGCCCCGTTCATCCTCCGCGGCTTTTCGTCGCTGACCGTTCGGTGGCGGCCGCTTACTGATCGGTGAGTAAGGTATGGCCGCTCTTTCATGGGACCAGGGGGGACCAATGGACCGGTGGATCACCGACACGCCCAACAGCGCGCGCTTTCCGTACTACACGCGCGCCAACGCCGATGAGGTCGGGCCCGATCCGTTCAGCCCGCTCGGCTGGAGCCTCGTGTGGATGCGCGGCTGCAACCCGGGGGTGGCCAAGGGTTTCGCCGAGTTCGGTGTGGTCGACATCGGCGAGTACGACCTGACGCCGCTGCAGGTGTTCGCCAACCGCGGCGGGTACTTCTACAACCCGCTGTCGCTCAGCCGCCTCATGGGCGAGCGCATGCCCGGCGCCACCGCCGAAGCGATCGACAAGGCGTACTTCGGCGACCACCCCGGTGTGCCGCCGTACGAGCCGCACCCCGCCGATGTCAACGAGACGCAGTCGGCCAAGCTCGCCGAGACCATGGGCTGGGTGATGACGTGTGACTCGTACCCGCTGCAGCACGCCGCCTCCGATCTGGCGAAGCAGGTCGTGGCGAACCGCCCCGACTTCACCAGGTTGTCGAACGCCGAGCTCGTGGCGTACGCGCGAGACATGGCGTCGAAGGTCGAGCAGGTCTGGATCCCGTACACCGTCGTGTGTCTCGGGACGTCGCTCCCGCCGGGCGCCGTGCAGGCGATCTGCGAGGCGATCGGACGATCGGACGATGCGGTCAAGGCGCTCAGCGCCGTCGGCAGCGTCGAGTCGGCCGAGGCGTCGTTCTCGATGTGGGACATGAGCCGCCTCATCAACTCGTCGCCGTCACTCACGGCAGCGTTCGAAGCGGGCATCGAGGGCGTCCTCGACCGCATCGACGCCGCCGACCCGGCGGGCGCGGAGTTCCTGTCGCTGTGGTCCGACCTCATGAGGGAACACGGGCACCGCGCCCCGAACGAGTGGGACACCCGCCCCGACTCGTGGACCACCCGTCCCGAGATCGCGCTCGACATGATCGACCGACTGCGTGCCCAGAGCGACGACCGCTCGCCGCACGTCGCCAAGGCCGCGGCCGCAGTCGAGCGCGAGCGCATCAGCGCCGACCTGCTCGCTGCGGTGGAGGGCGACCCCGAGACCCGTGCCACGCTGGAGATGGCGTTGAAGGCCGCAGCCAACTGGTTCGGTTGGCGCGAGCAGGGCAAGTACGCCTGCATCCGCCTCATCCACGAGGTGAAGTTGTCGATGTACGAACTCGGCAGCCGCATGGCCGCGGCAGGGGTCATCGCCGATCACCACGAGATCTTCGACCTCCTCGACGCCGAGCTCGACGACTTCCTCGCCGACCCCGCCAAGTACGCCGACCTGATCGCCGAGCGTGAGGTCGCGTTCCAGTCGCTGTACGGGTTCGACCCGCCCTACATCGTCGGCAACGGCCGCGGCGATGAGCCGATCTCGACCTGGGCGAAGCGCAACTCGATCACGGGCGAGCTCGCCACGGCCGGAGACGTGCTGCAGGGCACCCCCGGTGCGCCGGGCGTCATCACCGGCCGGGCGCGCATCGTGCTCGACCCGATGGAGGCGCCCGACATGGACATCACCGACATCCTCGTCGCGCCCACCACCGACCCGTCGTGGGCACCGCTGTTCCTGTCGGTGGGTGGCGTGGTCGTGAACGTCGGCGCCGTCGGCAGCCACGCCGCGATCGTCAGCCGAGAGCTCGGCGTGCCGTGCGCGGTCTCGGTCTTCCAGGCCACGTCGCGCATCCCCGAAGGCGCCCTCATCAGCATCGACGGCTCCACCGGCACCGTCACAGTCCTCGAGGTCTGAGGCCCATCCCGACCTGTACCGTGATGCGGTCGTCTGCGACCAGATCGCGGCAGAGGTCGCAGAACGCCGAGGCCTAGCCCCTCGCCGCCGCCAGCACGCGTCGCATGGCATCGGCGCACACACGGGCCGCGTCGTCGACC
>JBEGOE010000420.1:0-4669 GCA_041182165.1 Actinomycetota bacterium | reverse complement strand
GTGCACGTGCGCGCCACGCGCTGAGCCTCCGACCGCCCGCGCACGGAGGCTCGCCCGTAGTGTGCGCGCCATGAGCGCGACGACGGGTGAGGTCAGAGGCAGGCGGATCGTGGTGACCGGGGCGTCACGCGGACTCGGCAGGGCGTTCGCCACGGCACTGGCGGCCGAGGGCGCGCACGTGTTGGTGAACGGCACCAACACCGACCTGGTGGCCGAGGTGGTCGAGTCGATCACGTCGGCAGGAGACGTGGCCGTGCCGTTCGTCGGCTCGGTGGCCGACGACGACGTGTGCGCCGAGATGGTGGCCACCTGTGTGCGCGAGTTCGGCGGCATCGACGCGGTGGTGAACAACGCCGGCATCGTGCGCGACCGCACGCTGCTGAAGATGACGCCCCAGGAGTTCGACGAGGTGATCGCCGTGAACCTGCGCGGCACGTGGTCGACGAGCCGGCATGCGGCGGCGGCGATGAAGGAGCAGGGGACCGGCGGCCTGCTGCTGCAGATCTTCTCGGCGTCCGGCTTCGCCGGCTCCGTGGGGCAGACCAACTACGCGGCCTCGAAGGCCGGCGTGATGGGGATGCTGTACGCGTGGGACGTCGAGCTGCGCCGCATCGGCGTGCGCACGAACGCGCTGTGGCCGGTGGCCGACACCGACATGACGCAGGTGGTGTTCGAGGGTGCCCGCCAGCGTGCCGAGGAGAAGGGCGTCGCGGCGCCGGCGCCGAAGGCGATGGGGTTCGGTCAGCCGGCGGAGATCGCGCCGGTGGTCGTGTACCTGTGCAGCCCGCGCGCCGACCACCTGCGCAGCCAGCTCGTCACCTTCAACGGTTCGAAGCTCGCCTACTGGCAGCACCCGCGCGAGACCGTGATCGAACGGCGTGACGCCTGGAGCATCGACGACATCGACGCCGTGCTGCACGACGCGGCCGAGCCGGTGTACGCCCCCGAGCTGTGACATGATCGGCGGCCGCGACAACCTTGGGGGGTACGTCATGGCCGAATTCACGGAGATCACCACCGGACTGCGGTTCCCGGAAGGACCGATCGCGATGCCCGACGGCAGCGTGATCCTGGTCGAGATGTTCGGCCCGCGCATCACGCGCGTGCTGCCGGACGGCACGAAGCAGACGGTCGCCGAGATCGAGGGTGGCCCGAACGGCGCCGCCATCGGCCCCGACGGCGCGCTCTACCTCTGCAACAACGGCGGGTGCTTCACCCCGGTCGACCTCGGCGACCTGCTGCTGCCCGGGCCGTTCGATCCGAGCCGCTACATCGGCGGCCGCATCCAGCGCGTCGACCTGGCCACCGGCGCGGTCACCGACCTCTACACCGAGTGCGACGGACGCCCGCTGCGCGCCCCGAACGACCTCGTGTTCGACGACGCAGGCGGCTTCTGGTTCACCGATCACGGCATCCGCGACAGCGAGCAGCGCACGAGCGACCTCACGAGCATCTACTACGCGAAGGCCGATGGCAGCCACATCGCCGAGGTCGTGCATCCGGTCGAGGCCCCCAACGGCATCGGTCTGTCGCCCGACGGCACGACGCTCTACTGGGCCGAGACGCACAGCGGCCGGGTGTTCCAGCGCACGGTGTCGGCGCCCGGCGAGCTGGCGCCCGCCATGCCGCTCGATCCGTCGGTCGTGCTCGCCGGTCTGCCCGGCTACCAGTTGCTCGACTCACTGGCGGTCGACGGCGAGGGCAACGTCTGTGTGGCCACGCTCGTGAACGGCGGCATCACCGTCATCACCCCGTCGGGCGACATGACCCACATCCCCACCGGCGACCTGCTCACCACCAACATCTGCTTCGGTGACACCGACGGCAGCGGCGAGTACCGCGACGCCTACATCACGATCTCGGGCACCGGCAAGCTCCTGCACATGCGGTGGCCGCACCGTGGCCTGCGCCTGAACAACCTCTGAGCCGACGCTCGGCCGGCGAAGTCACGCGGGCCGTACATCGTCGAGCTCAACCCGTAGCCTGGGCGGCCATGGGGCAGCGCTTCTACGTCGAGACCTTGGGCTGCCCGAAGAACCAGGTCGACAGCGACAAGCTCATCGGCACACTGCTCGCCGACGGCATGACCGCCACCGACGACGCCGCGCTCGCCGACCTGGTGGTCGTGAACACGTGCGCCTTCATCGACGAGGCCCGGCGCGAGTCGATCGACACCATCCTCGCCCTCGAGGACCAGCGCAAGGACGGCGCACGCCTGGTGGTCACCGGCTGCATGGCAGAACGGTACGGCGACGAACTGGCCGAGGCACTGCCCGAGGTCGATCAGGTGGCCGGGTTCGGCGTGCCCGTGTCGCTCGGCCCCACCAACGCCGCCGGCAAGCGCAGCATCGCCGTGTCGGCCGCGCCGATCCCGAGCTTCGACCTGCTGAACCTGCCCCGACCGGCGAGCACCAGCCCGTGGGCCTACGTGAAGATCGCCGAGGGCTGCGACCGCTCGTGCGGGTTCTGTGCCATCCCGTCGTTCCGCGGTCCACAGCGCAGCCGCGACATCGAGCAGATCCTGCGCGAGGTCGACGAGCTCGGCGCGAAGGAGATCATCCTGGTCGCACAGGACCTCGCGAGCTACGGCAAGGACCGCCCCGACGAGCTCGGCGCCGGCTCCATCGTGCCGCTGGTGCGGGCTGTCAGCGCGCAGGTCGCCCGCACCCGGCTGCTGTACCTCTACCCGAGCGACCTCACCGACGAGCTCATCGACGCGATCTGCGACACCGGCGTGCCGTACTTCGACCTGTCGCTGCAGCACGTCAGCAAGCCGCTGCTCCGCCGGATGCGCCGCTGGGGCGACGGTGACCGGTTCCTGCGCCGCATCGCCGACATCCGCGAGCGCGAGCCGCAGGCGGCGTTCCGCAGCAACTTCATCGTCGGCTACCCCGGCGAGACCGAGGCAGACCACGACCAGATGCTCCACTTCATCGAGGAGGCCGAGCTCGACTGGTGCGGGTTCTTCTCGTACTCGCCGGAGGAGGGCACGCATGCATACACACTCGACGGTGCGGTGCCGAAGGGCCTGATGGACGAGCGGCTCGCCGAGCTGCGCGAGATGCAGGACGACATCACGGCGCACCGCCGTGACGAGCTGATCGGCACCACCACCACCGTCCTCGTCGACGAGTCGGGCTCGGCGCGCAGCCATCGTGAGGCGCCGGAGATCGACGGCATCATCGAGGTGCCCGATCACCTGGTGCCAGGCACGTTCGTCGAGGTGCGTATCGTCGACGCGATGGGGCCAGACCTGATCGCAGAGCCGACGGCGGGGTAGACGTGCCGGTCGAACCGTCTGCCATCGCCACCTGGGCCAACCTGGTCACGGTGGGGCGCGTGCTCATCGCACCGCTCATGTTCTGGCTGATCCCCGCGACGCCCGGAGCATCCGGTGCGTGGGTCGCCTTCCTGCTGTGGTTCGCGCTGTGCTCGAGCGACGGCATCGATGGCTACCTGGCCCGTCGTCACGGCATCACCACCTTCGGCACGTTCCTCGACCCGCTGGCCGACAAGGTCCTGGTCCTCGGAGCGATGTTCACCCTGGTCAGCCGCGACGTCTACTGGGTCGTGCCGGTGGTCGTCATCGCCGCCCGCGAGATCGCGATCAGCCTCTACCGCACGTTCGTCGGTGCCAAGGGCGTCAGCGTGCCGGCCAGCAAGATCGCCAAGTGGAAGACGGTCACGCAGCAGCTGTCGGTCGGTTTCGCGATCGCACCGATCACCGCCGGCGACGACGCCAAGTGGCTGTGGAACGGGCTGCTCTGGTTGTCGGTCGTCCTCGCGCTGGTCAGCGGTGGCCAGTACCTGTGGCGGGCGCACGTGGGCAAGCGTGCAGCGGCACAGCTCACCGAGGTCGGCTGAGGGTGCGCTGCGACGTCGTCGCCATCGGCACCGAACTGCTCCTCGGCCAGATCATCGACACCAACTCCTCGTACATCGGCGAGCAGTTGGCAGCGGCCGGCATCGACTCGCTGCTGCAGGTGAAGGTCGGCGACAACCTCGCCCGCATCGAGACCGTGCTGCGGCGCGCCCTCGCCGATGCCGACGCGGTCATCGTGTGCGGTGGGCTCGGGCCCACGCACGACGACCTCACGCGTGAGGCGATCGCCGCCGTCATGGGCGTCGGTCTGCACCACGACGAGCAGGTCGCCGAGACCATCCGCGGTCTCTTCGCGGCCCGCAACCGCCCGATGGCCGAGAACAACCTGCGCCAGGCACAGGTGCCCGAGGGTGCGACGCTGATCCACCAGACCCGCGGCACGGCGCCGGGTCTCATCTGCCCGGTCGAGATCGACGGCGCGTCGAAGGTGATCTACGCGGTCCCGGGTGTACCGCACGAGATGAAGGACATGCTGCAGCGAGCGGTGCTGCCCGATCTGGCGCTCCGCAGCGGCAGCGCCGCAGCGATCGTCAGCCGCGTGCTGCGCACCTGGGGCGAGAGCGAGAGCGGGCTGAACGAGCGGCTCGAGGGCGTCATCGACGACCTCGAGCAGGCGGGCAACCCCACGTTGGCCTTTCTGGCAAGCGGTTGGGAGGGGCTGAAGGTACGCCTCACCGCCAAGGCGGCCACCATCGAGGCCGCCGAGGCCGTCATCGCCCCGGTCGAGGCCCGCATCCGCGACATCCTCGGCGCCCAGGTGTTCGGGGTCGACCACCAGACCATGGA
>JBEGOE010000419.1:0-5002 GCA_041182165.1 Actinomycetota bacterium | reverse complement strand
CGGCATCCCGTTCGACCGCCGCGTCGACCGCTTCGAGGAGGCCTACTCGATCATCCAGCCGCTCGTGACGGGCGGCCGGGTCACCCGGTCCGGCCGGTACTGGACCGCAGACGACACCGTGCTGCTGCCACCCGCCGCCGACGGCAGGAGCATCCCGCTGATGGTGGGGAGCAACGGCGAGCGGGTGCTGCGCATCACGCTGCCCACGGCACAGGTGTGGAACACGTGGTTCACCGAGTTCGGCAACCGTGCCGACGGCTTCGCGACGCTCGACCGTCGCGTCACCGAGATCGCCACCGAGGTGGGTCGTGACCCCGCCACCGTCGAGCGCAGCGCCTGCTTGCTCGTGGTGCTCGACCCCTCAGCGGGCGAACGGCCGGTCGACCCCGCCTCACCGGCGCTCCCAGGCGGCGTCGACGCCATCGCCGCATCGATGCGCGAGATCGCCGAGGCAGGGGCCGACGAACTGATCGTGGTGGCCGACCCGATCGACGAGCGATCGATCAGGGCCCTCGGCGACGTGGTGTCAGCGCTGCGAGCCTGACGCCCGACGGGCGTCGAGGTGCTCGATCCACGATCCGTGCTCGATCGGCTCGAGCTCCAGCCCTCCACCGTACGCATAGGCGCTGGCGGTGAGCCCAGAAGCCGTGACGACCTCGACGCGTCGGTACAGGCCGGCGACGGCACCCTCGACTTCGTCGAGCACGGCGAGGGCCTCGTCGAGGCGATCGTCGACGAGGGCGAACGACCGGCCGAGAATGCGCCTCGCGCCGCCGAACGTGGCGGCGGGATAGCCCTGACCGGTGTCGAACAGGGTACCGAACGCGGCGTCAGGTGTCCCCTCGTCGACGACGAAGGGGGCGAGATGATGCCATCGGGGTTGAGCGGGGAGGAGTGTGCCGTACGCGAAGAGCCAGGTCATGCAGACGGGATCATGGCAGGCAGCACCGTCGACAACGACCTCGAATCGGTACGGGGCCTTGCCGGGCGGATCGGGTGGCTCGGGTCGGACCACCGCTGATCGCTCGACACCGGGTACCGCGAGTTGAAGTACGCCGCGAGGAGGTACTGCAGGTCCTGAAGGATGAGCGGGCGCTGCTCGACCGGAGCGCGGAGGAAATCGACGTAGAACGCGATGCCCGTGCGCAGGCACGTCGCGCCCACGAGCTCGGCCTCGGCCGCCGGGACGTCGGGAACACGCGCGACCACGATGTCGGCGACGAGCCGGACGAAGCCGTCGCGCAGTGAGGCCGCTGCCGAGCCGGGCTCGGCGTACTCGGGACGCTGCAGCACACCCAGGGTGCCGGGATGCTCCCGGAAGAACACGCTGAGCAAGCTGGAGATCCGCTCGATCAGTTCGTACCCCGACTGTTCGTCGTTCGAGGCCATGGCGGACATGATGTCGGTGGCGCGAGTCTGGGCCCGCGTGATCATGGCATCGATGACAGCGTCTTTGTCGGGGAACCAGTAGTAGAGCCGTCCCACGGACACACCGGCGGCGGAGGCGATGTCGACGGTGGACGTCTCGCTGATGCCTCGATCGTGAAAGACCTGCTCCGCTGCGTCCAGGATCAGATCGACCGATTTCGCGGAGCGAGCCTGGCGGGGGGTGGTCCGGGTCGTGATCTCCATTCGTCGAATCATATTCGGTGTCTTTGCTCCTGTCGCCCATCCGGATGTCTCGAACGTTCCTGCGGCTTGTCGACGACACCGGTCAAGCGGACTTCAAGGAGGTTCGCCAGAGGCGCGACCTCAACCACGGAGCGTGAATCACTCCCACTGAGCGTGAGATACCTGCTATGGTCCTGCTCTCACGACAGGAGCGATGATGGACATCTCGAAGCTGCAGAACGGCGAACTGGTGCAAGGCAAGGCGGTCGACGCCACCGCGGCGCGGGAACGGGTTCGGCAACGTCGACTTCGTCGTCTGCTCGTGTTGCTCATCGTCCCGTGCGCCTATCTGTGGAGCAAGGTGCTCCGCGGCGAGCCGATCGACTGGGGCATGCCCGGCTGGCTGCCCTCCGACCCGACCCTGCTCATCTCCATCGGATTGCTGCTCGCCCTGATGTGCATGGTGCTGATCCCGTTCCTGGGTGCCGGCAAGTCGCCACACGTGCTGCTGCGCCCGAGCGACTCGAGCATCCGCCTCGCCGATGTCGTCGGCGCCGAGTCCACCCGCCGCGAGGCGATCGACACCCTGAACCTCTTCCTGTCGCACGAGACGTTCAAGTCCGAGATGGGCGGCAGTGCCCGCCGCGGCGTGCTCTTCGAAGGGCCGCCGGGAACCGGCAAGACCTACCTCGCCAAGGCACTCGCCGCCGAGGCCGGCGTGCCGTTCCTGTTCGTGTCCGCCAGCGAGTTCCAGTCGATGTACTACGGACAGACCAACCGCAAGATCCGCACCTTCTTCAAGGCGATCCGCAAGGCGGCCCGCGAGGAGGGCGGCGCGATCGGCTACATCGAGGAGTTCGACGCGATCGGCGGGGCCCGCAGTGGCATGAACTCGGGCTCGATGCGGGAGGGCATCGTCGGTGTCGTCAACGAGCTGCTCGTCCAGATGCAGAGCTTCGACATGCCCACCGGCAAGGCCAAGATGAAGAACCGCCTCATCGACTTCGCGAACAAGTTCCTGCCTGCGCACCGCCACATCACCCGGGTGACGAGCGAGCCGGCGAACTTCCTGATCGTGGCGGCCACCAACCGCGCCGCCGACCTCGATCCGGCGCTGCTGCGCCCGGGCCGCTTCGACCGGATCATCCACTTCGATCTGCCACCGCGGTCCGACAGAGTCGAGATCGCCCGCTACTCCCTGGCGAAGAAGTCGCACGCCCACGACGTCAACCCGTTCGCCGTCGCCGACCTCACCCCCGGCTACAGCCCGGTCAAGATCGAGCGGCTGCTCGACGAGGGTCTCATCGTTGCGCTGCGGCACGGCCGAGCGGCCATGACCCTGTCCGACATCGTCGAGGCCCAGCTCACCACCGAGGTCGGCCTCTCCCACCCGGTCGGCTACCACACCGACGAGCGTCGCCGAGTGGCCGTGCACGAGGCAGGCCACGCGCTCGTGGCGTCCCTCGTCGGCCGCGACATCCACATCGCTTCGATCCTGCGACGCGGTGGCGCCCTCGGCCTCGTGGTGCACAGCGACGCAGAGGAGCGCTACCTCAAGACCCCGACCGAGGGCGCCGACCTGATCGCCGTCGCACTCGCCGGGCGGGCCGCCGAGATCCAGGAGTTCGGGGAGGCCTCGAGCGGCATCGCGTCCGATCTGGCGGCAGCGACCACCTTGGCCTCGCAGCTCGTGGGCCAGCTCGGCGCGGGCGACTCGCTGATCAGCCTCGATGCGGCCAACATGGGCGGCGCCGCCAACCTCGTCGCCAAGGTGCTCGCCGACGAGCCGTCACGAGCCAAGGTCGACAGCATCCTCAGCACCACCGCGGACCGCGTGGCCTGCATGATCCTCGAGCACCGCACCGCCCTCGTCGCCATCGCCGACGAGCTCTGCGAGCGTGACGAGCTCTCCGGCGACGACATCAGCCGGATCGTCGGCAGTCAGCTGCCGGCCTGATCTCGCGTTGCGCGACGCGGCGCAGGTCGCCGGATAGGGTGCGCGGCATGCGCACGGGAAGCAGTCGGCCGAGATGGGGTCGGTCGCGGTTCGTCGCCGCGGCGGCCCTCACGTGGGCATCGGTCGCGGGCGCTGCCTGCTCGTCCGAGGACGAGAACTCGGCCACCGCCGTGAACAGCATCGAGGCCACCGTCATCGACGCCACCGGGGCGCCCGCCACGACCGTGATGGCGCCGACGACCACCGTTGCGCCTGTCGCTGCGGTCGTGGTCGCCCCGGCCTCCGGCGCGTCGACGATCGCCGAGTTGCTGGCGCTCGATCGGCCGGTCGTGCTCGGCCATGCCGGGGGCGAGGACGAGTTCCCCCACTCGACGCCGTTCGCCTTCGCGAGCAGCGCAGCAGCGGGTGTCGACATGCTCGACCTCGACGTGCAGCTCAGCGCCGACGGGGTGCTCGTCGTGCATCACGACGACACCGTCGACCGCACGACGGACAGCACCGGCACGGTGGCCACCATGACGTACGACCAGCTCGCCGTCCTCGACAACGCCTACTGGTACACCGCACTGTGCGTGTGCGAGGACCAGCCGCCGGCGGCCTACCTCTACCGGGGCATCCGCACCGGCGACGTGCCTCCACCGCCCGGCGCCACGGCCGACGACTTCGTGATCCCGCGATTCGTCGACATCATCGAGCGCTACCCGTCGTACCCGCTCAACATCGAGATCAAGGGCAGCGGCGCATCGGCCATCGCCGCGGCCGACGCACTCGTCGCGATCCTCGTCGAGCACGAGCGGCTCGACGGCGCCGTGGTCACCTCGTTCGACGACACCGTCGTCGCCCACCTCAGCGAGATCGCCCCGACGGTCGAGCTCACGCCCGGCCTCGACCTGTCGACGAAGTGGGTGCTCGAGCGCACTCCCCTGCCTGTGGGCATGCGCATCCTCCAGGTGCCGATCGAGTACTCGGGCATCCAGGTGATCACCCCCGAACTCGTCGCCGACTCGCATGCGGCCGGCTACCTCCTCTGGGTGTGGCCCAACGACCGAGGCGTCGAGAACGCCGACGGCTATGCGTCGCTGCTGGCGCAGGGTCTCGATGGGCTCAACATCAACTACCCGGCGACAGGCGTCGCTGCGGTGCAGGCCTTCATCGCCAACGGCTGAGCTCGCCCGGCCGACTCAGCGGAACAGGTCGCGGCTCTGGTCGCGCAGGACCGGTGCGATGACCGCTGTCTCGTCGGGCTGCCACTGGAAGCCACGCACCACGCCCACGGGCACCCGCGACGTGTTGCCCTTCACGAGCTCGGCCGCGCCGGTGAGCTCGTCGGCCGTGCAGATCGCCTGCACCTTGAACTCGTGGCCGTGCGGGTCGACCTGCCCGATGTAGCTGAGGATCGGCTGGATGCCCGCCACACCGATGGCGATGTCGGTC
>JBEGOE010000418.1:0-5364 GCA_041182165.1 Actinomycetota bacterium | reverse complement strand
GCTGGGTGGCGCGTGTGCCTACCTCGATCTCCTCGCCGTCACGGTCGCCGGTCACCTGCTGGTGCGCCAGGCGATGCGGGTGGCTGCCATGTCTGCATCGTCGGCCGGGTCGCCTCCCGAGGTCGACCGGACCGTTCGCCGCGCGCAGTTCTTCGCCGTGCAGCACCTGCTGCAGCACCCGTCGATGGGTACGGTCACCGTCGGCACGATCCGCCTGCGCGACGGCGTCGACTGACCGGCACGGCGCGACGCCACCTGCCGCGTCGAGGTGAGCGACACCTCGCGGAGCAGCACATGCCCCCGATGGCAGCGTGGTGCTCCGCGAAAGGGTCGGCTCCGACGTCCGATCATCGGATGTGGGGACCGCTCGGGTCTAGGGTGCCGGATCATGCAGGCGGTGAGTGAGACGTCCCTGGTGGTTGCGCCGCGGCGCATCGCTCCGAACCGGTTCTTTGCCGTGCCACCTCGGGCCCGACGCGACCGGCGGCCCACCGACATCACCATGCTGATCGTCTCCGTGGTGTTGGTGTGGGTCTTCGCGACCAGGGCCACGAGCGGTGCGGGCCGGTTCGAGCGTTCGCTCACCGACCTGGTGGCCTCGCTGCCCGCGTTCCTCGACCCCGTGTGGGCCATCGCCAACGACGCGCTGCGCGTGTGGGCCGTGGTCCTGGTGATCGCAGCCCTGTGGCGCCGCCGCTGGGGTCTGCTGCGCGACATGGCGGCCGGCATCGTCCTGTCGGCCGGCGCCGTCATGGCGATCGGACGGCTGGCGAACGGCTCGTGGCCCGACGTCAGTGCCGGCCTCTCGTTCGACACGGTGAACGTCGAGTACCCGGCTCTCGGGCTCGCCCTTGCGGTGGCCGTGGTGAGCATCGCCTCGTCGCACCTCAGCCGCCCCTACCGGTACCTGTGCCGTTGGATCATCGGCCTGGGCGGTGTCGGTGCGTTCGCTCTGGGCGCCGCCACGCCGAGCGGTGTGATCGGTGCCATCTACCTCGGCCTCGGTGTGGCCGCGTTGGTGCACCTCGTGTTCGGCTCGCCGGGCGGGCTGCCGAGCGTCGAGCACGTGCGCGGCGCGCTCGAGGGCGTCGGTGTCGACGCCGGCGTCATCGACATCAGCCGGCAGAGCGGCGTGGTTCGTGTGCGAGCCATCACGGCCGGCGGCAACGACCTCGACGTGAAGATCTACGGCCGTGATGCGTGGGACGGCCAACTGATCGTGTCGGTGTGGCGCTTCCTCTGGTACCGCGACGGGGGCCAGACCCTGAGGCTCAGCCGCCTGCAACAGGTGGAGCACGAGGCGTTCCTCACCCTGCTGGCCGAGCGCCGCGGCGCCCAGGTGCACCCGGTGCTGGCGGCAGGCGTCGAGCCCGCCGGGGACGCGCTGCTGGTGGTCGAGCGGCTCGGCACCCCGATCGGCGAGGTCGGTGTGGTGCCGCACGACCTCGGTCTGTCGCTGTGGCGATCGCTCGACGCACTGCACCGCGCCGGCATCACTCACGGCTCGATCGATCTCGATCGGGTGTTCCTCGCCGACGGCACGGTGCGCTTCGCCGACCTCGCCGCAGGCGACACCACATCGTCACCGGCGGCGCTGCTCGTCGACCGCGCGCAGTTGCTCGCCGTCACCGCCGCCGTCATGGGTGCCGACGCTGCGGTGCCGTGTGCGCTCGAGGTACTCGGACCCACCGGGCTGGCCGAGGTGACCTCGTACCTGCAGCCGGCTGCGATGTCGCCGAGGCTGCGCCGCGACCTGGCGGCTCGTGGGGTCGACATCGACGCCGTGCGTTCGTCCGCCATCGCTGCGAGCGGCGCCGAGGAGCACGAGCTCATCCGCCTCCGCCGCCTCACGCTCGGCCGGGCGTTCATGGCGGTGCTGCTCACCTACGCCGGCTACACGCTGGTGAGCGGCCTGCTCGAGATCGGCTTCGACACCCTGATCGATGCCATTCGCGAGGCGAGCCTGCCGATCGTGATCGCCGCGTTCTTCATCTCGCTGCTGTCGCGGCCGGTGAACGCCTACGGCCTCTCGGCGCTGTCACCCATACCCGTGCCAATCGGGCGGTTCACGGTGCTGATGTTCGCGATGAACTTCGTGAACCTCGCGATGCCATCGACCGCCGGCCGCATCGCCGTCGAGATCCGGTTCTTCCAACGCAGCGGCGTCGACCCCACCACCGCGGTGGCCGTCGGCGCGCTCGACGGGTTCACGGGCTTCCTCTGCCAGATGATCCTCACGTTCTCGATCGTCATCTTCGGCCTCGGCAGCCTCGACCTCGGCCTCGAGCAATTGCGCGATTCATCGCCCGACTGGTTGGGCGGCGTGGCGATCGGTCTGCTGGTCGTGCTGCTCATCGCGATCGGGGTCGTCGCTGCAGTGCCGAAGCTGCGCAATGCGGTGACGGTTGCGTTCCGCTCGGCGACGGCCTTTCTCCGTGAGCTCGCCAGATCGCCGCAGCGCCTGGTGAAGGCCATGGCCGCGAACATGACGTCGGAGCTCATCTACTCGGTGGTGCTGTTCACCGTGCTCGCCGCGTTCGATCAGAACGTGCAGTTCGTCGACGTGGTGTTCGTCGGCATCGCGGTGTCGCTCTTCGCCGGGCTGATGCCGGTGCCCGGTGGCATCGGCGTGACCGAAGCCGGCCTCACCGCCGGCTTCATGGCATGCGGCGTGCCGCAGGCCACGGCGTTCGCCGCGGCGCTCACCGTGCGGTTGATCACCTACTACACCCCGCCGCTCATCGGCTGGTTCGCGCTGCGCTGGCTGCAGCGCCGCCGCTACCTCTGACCCTCGATTGACCCTCGATCGAGCGGCCATCACGTCGGGCACCTGCTCGCGGTGCGGCGGTACCTAGTGTGCGAACGTGAGCTCGACCAACACCCGTGTGATCCTCGTCCGACGACCGATCGGGGAGGCGACACCAGACTGCTTCGCGCTCGACACCGAAGCGCTCCACCCGCTCGAGGACGGGCAGGTGCGGGTCGCTGTCGAGTACGTCTCGGTCGACGCCGGGACTCGGACGATGCTGCGGGGCGAGGGCTTCCACCGTCAGGTCGGTGTGGGCGACGTCGTCCTGGCGGGTGGTGTCGGACGCATCGTCGAATCGAGGGTCGACGGGTACGAGGTCGGCCAGGCGGTGCGCGGCGCTCTCGGTGTCCAGACCATGGCCACCGTCGTGCCATCGGCCCTCCAGCGGGTCGATGTGTCGGTCGTTCCGCTCCGGGCGTATCTCGGCGTGCTCGGCATGTCCACCGGGGTGACCGCGTGGATCGGTGTGCGCTGTGTGGCGAAGCCGCAGCCCGGCGACACATTCGTCGTGTCGGCAGCGGCCGGTGCCGTCGGCTCGATCGTCGGGCAGATCGCTCGCCGTGACGGTGCTCGGGTGATCGGTATCGCGGGTGGTCCTACGAAGTGTGCGCACCTCGTCGAGGACCTCGGGTTCGACGCAGCGATCGACTACAAGAACCAGGATGTGAGCGCGCGGCTGCGTGAACTGGCCCCGCAGGGCATCAACGTGTTCTTCGACAACGTGGGCGGACCGGTCCTCGACGCCGCGCTCGACAACCTGGCGATGCGCTCGAAGGTGGTCATCTGCGGCGCGGTGTCACAGTACGACGACATGAACCACGTGACCGGCCCGTCGATGTACCTGAGGCTGGCCGAGCGGCAGTCGTCGATGGAAGGTTTCGCGTACCTGCACTTCCCCGAGAGCTTCGAGCCGGCAGCGGCCGAGCTCGCCCAGTGGTGGGCAGACGGCTCGATCCGTGTCGACGAGGAGATCCTCGACGGCATCGATCGGTACCCCGAGGCGCTCCAGTTCATGTTCCGCGGCGGCAACACCGGCAAGCTCCTGGTGAAGTTGGCCTGAGTTCGATCGGTCCTTCGTCGGGCTTCGGTCCGCGTCGACCGCTCCGGCTCGGATACCGTCGGCGGCGTCGCGGCGAGGGTCGCTGCGCGTCGTCAGGAGCCACCGATGAAGACACGTGCCGCTGTGCTGCGGGCCGGCGATCAGCCGTACTCGATCGAGGAACTCGAGCTTCGCGAGCTGCGGGCGAACGAGGTGCTCGTGCGCATCGTCGGTGTCGGCATGTGCCACACCGACGTGCTGCCTCGCCTGCCCGGGTTCATCGCCCCGCCGCCGCTCGTCGCAGGGCACGAGGGGTCCGGTGTGATCGAGGCGGTGGGCGACGCAGTGACGAGCCTGGCCGTCGGTGACCACGTCGTGCTGTCGTTCGACTCGTGCGGGACGTGCGCCAACTGCGCTGCCGGCCAGCCGGCCTACTGCGACACGTTCATGGTGCGGAACCTGTTCGGACGCGAGGCCGACGGGTCCGACACCGCGACCGATGCCTCCGGCGCTGCGGTGGGGGCCAGGTGGTTCGGGCAGTCGTCGTTCGCCTCGCACTGCATCGCCACCGAGCGCAACGCCGTGAAGGTCGACCCGTCGCTGCCGCTCGAGCTGCTGGGGCCGCTCGGCTGCGGCATCCAGACCGGGGCCGGCAGCATCCTGTGCGCGCTCGACGTGCAGCCGGGCTCGAGCGTCATCGTGTTCGGCACCGGTGCCGTCGGTCTCGCCGCGGTGATGGCGGCGAAGGTCGCGGGTGCCACGACCATCATCGCCGTCGACCTCCACCAGCACCGGCTCGACCTCGCCCTCGAGCTCGGTGCCACGCACGCCCTGCGCGGCGACGCCGACGACATGGTCGGGCTGGTCAACGGCATCGTCCCCGGCGGCGTCGGGTACGCGTTCGACACCACCGGCATCCCCGCCGTGATGCTGACCGCACTGCGGGCCACGCGCATGACCGGCAAAGTCGGCTTCGTCGGCGTGCAGCAGGGCACCCTGCCGCTCGAGGCGATGGACTACATGGGCAAGGCGGTGCTCAACATCCTCGAGGGCAGCGCCGACCCGCAGGAGTTCATCCCTCGCATGATCGCGCTGTGGCAGGAGGGGCGGTTCCCGTTCGACCGCCTCATCGAGCAGTTCCCGCTCGACCAGATCAACGAGGCCGAGGCCTCGTCGCTGTCCGGCGGCGCGATCAAGCCGGTCCTGCGCCCCTGACCCGCCGTTCGCGCGCTTCGCGGAGCAGCCCGTGGCCTCGATGGCAACGTGGTGCTCCGCGAAGCGTCAGGTCGGGCGGAGGACGATGCGGCACCAGCCGCGGTCGGGGACGGTGAGGGCGGTGGTCCACACGCCGGTCGACCTGTCATGGTGCACCTCGGCGTCGTCGGCGCGGGCAGGTGGGCGCTCGGCCCAGCCGGTGATCGTCACGGTCTCGCCGGCGCCCTTCACGACGAGGTGGACGCCCTCCGGTGACTCGCTCACCTCGATGCGAGCGTCGCCCGCCGTGACGAACTTCGAC